>JBKJRJ010000134.1:0-7070 GCA_046594705.1 Vicinamibacterales bacterium | reverse complement strand
CCCGTGGCAGACGACGTGCTCGGCATGCTGGCCGGTCAGCGCGAGGCACGGGCTGACGCAGTGCGTGGCGTAATGCATCGGGGGGAATCCCTCCCAATACCCGGGCCACCCTTCCATGTCCTGCTGGTGGCTGCCGCGCATGAACTGAATGCGGCCAAGCTCCCCCGCGTCGTGCAGCCCTTTCACGAACAGGTACTCCCGGGCGTAGACGACGGTCTCCATCATCATGTAGACCTTGCCGCTCTTACGCTGCCACTCGACGATCTGGCGGCACTCGTCGACCGTCGTGGCCGCCGGCACGGTGCTCGCGACGTGCTTGCCGGCCTTCAGGGCCGCGATGGCCTGCGGCGCGTGGTCCGCGATCGGCGAGTTGATGTGCACCGCGTCGACGTTGGGGTCTTTCAGCAGCGCGTCATAGCTCGTGTGCCTGACCTTGACGCCGAAGCGGTCGCCGCAGGCATCGAGCTCCGTGCGGTCCCGCCGGCAAACGGCATACACCTCGGCGTGGGGATGCCGCTGATAGATCGGAATGAACTCGGCCCCGAAACCCAGGCCGACCATGGCGACGCGAATCTTGTCGGACATATCAGTGGTTCACCTGCGCTGCGCTGTCAGCGCGTGTTCGCGGCCCACACGACCGCGTTGCGAATGAGTCGCTGGAAGTCTCTCAACCACCTTGAGCACGCCGTTCATGACGCGCCAGTGGGCAGGAAAGGTACACACGTAGGGATACGACCCCGTCTGCGCAGGCACGCGGAAACGAATCGTCGCGGTCTGCCCGGGATCGACCAGGCGGCTCGACGCGAGCACCGCCGCGATCTCCGGCACGTAGTGCGCCGCCAGCCCGGTGGGCGAGGTCGCCAGCGCGTCCGCGGCAAGGCCGATCGCGTCGAGCGATCCCTGCAGGCCTAGCACGAAATTGTGCGGCATTTCGTCGTCGTTGACGAACACGACTTCAACGAGCTGCCCCGCCACCGCGGTCAGCTCGCTCTGTGAGAATTTCATCTGGCCGCGGATGACGCCGAGTCGGAGCACGACGTCCGGGGCCTCCACGGCCGCGGGCGGCAGCGCTGCGGGCGCGCCGGCGGAGCCGGCGGCCGCGAAGGCGACATGCGCGCTCAACTCGCCCGGCTTCGCGTAGAGCGCTCCCGCGTTGGTCTGGCGTTCGACCCGGAACTTCCACGGGCCGGCCAGCGAGACCTGCTGGCCCGCGGCGTCCGCGTGCATCGCGTCGGGCAGACCGAGGAATCCCCCGTCGTTCCGGCCGTTCGTCACCCGGACGGTGACGACGTTCGCGCCGGCCTTGAGCGTGCCGGCGGGGACCGTGTAAATGGGCGGGGCGCCGCCGCGGCCGCCGCCAGGACCGGGGGCCCCGGCGAGGGTCAGCGGCAGTCCGTTGACCCACACTTCTGCGGTGTTCCCGATCCGCCCGAGCGAGATCGTGGCCTCGGTCGCCGTCGCGCTCCAGGCGAGGGTGCGGGTGAACCAGACGACGCCGTCGAAGTTCGGGAGGCCGCGCGATTCCCAGTTGCCCGGCACCTGCATGTTCTGCCACGCCTCGAGCTCCGGCGCAGGCGGCACGCGCCAATCGGGCTTCAGACCACCGAGGCGCAGCGACAGCGGCAGGTCGGCGACCGCCAGCGCGGCCGGGTCAGCGGTGTACTGCGTCAGGAACGCGGCCCGGTGACGCGTCGCGGCGATGAAGAGCGCGCGGCTCAGCCAGCGATCGGTGTAGCTGTCGGGTCGTCGGGTGGCCGCGTACAACGCCTCGCCGGTGGCGGCGGCCGGCGGCATGTCGGCGATCACCAGCGTCGCCGCGAGGCGTGTGTGCAGATCGGGATCGCGCAGCAAGCCTGCGTCGAGGATGGCCGCCGCCGCCGCTGCTGTTTTCGGCAGCACCATCGCCGCGGCCTTGCGGACGCCGGCCGCCGGGTGCTTCAACGCGCCGGCGGCGGCGCGGTAGGCCTCGCCGGCGGGCTCTGCCAGGGCGCCCAGTCCGTCGAGCGTCCAGAGGGCGTGCAGCGCTCCGCCATTGCTGCCGATCGCGTCGACGGCCGGATTGCGTACGATGGCGAGCAGCTGAGGCACCACGTCCTGCTGCCCGCGCTCGACGAGGAGGCGCTGCGCCGTGAGCCGCCAGAACATGTTATCGGCGGACAAGGCGGCCAGCAGCCCGGCGGGATCGTTTTTCGACAACGACCACCGTTTCGCCGGCGGCGCGTTGCGATATGCGATCCGGTAAATCCGCCCCCGCATGTGATCGCGCAGCGACGTCTCGTAGGCGTTCCCCTTGCCGTTGCTGAAGCCGGTGGGGGTCGGGTTGTGCTGAGCGATGAAGTTGTACCAGTCGGCGACCCAGACGGCGCCGTCCGGCCCGACCTGGGCATGCACGGGCGCGACCCACTCCTCGGCCCCGGCCATCAGGTTCCAGCCGTCTCGCGTCACGAAGCCGGCACCCTGCTTCTCGACCATCCCCTGCCCCACCAGATGTGCCGTCGGCTCGGTGATGAACGCCACGCGGTTCCAGTACTCCTTCGGAAACGCCCGCGCCGTGTAGAGATGGTGGCCGGCGGCGGCGGTGTAACCGCCGTGCACGTCCACCTGCCGGATGTAGGGCGTGACCGGATGGACCGCATAGAACGCGGCGATGCTCTGGTAGCCGGGTCCTTGCGCTCGTGCTCCGGTGATGCTGACCGGCAGCCCGTCGGTGCCGGCGAAGTACCGGTTGGGGATCGCGACATTGAAACTCGGATCGTTGTTCGCCGTTGATCCGAACACGTCGAACGTCTCAGAAAACCCCAGCCCCCAGGTGTTGTTGGTCGAGCCGCTGACGAACTCGAAGTCGCTGCCGTCCGGCTTGAACCGGTAGACGCCCTGGCTGAACTGCATGCGCGTGCCGTTCATCTGCCCGTCGAATCCGGAATACCCGACGACGCCCCAGATGCGATTGTCGGGCCCGTACTGCAGATTCGAGGGCTGCGCGTGCGTGTCGCGCACGCCCCACCCCGTACTGAGCGGCTGGCGGATGTCCGCCTTGCCGTCCCCGTCGGTGTCCTTGAGAAAAAGTATGTGCGGCGCCTGCGTCACGATCACCCCGCCGTTGGCGAACGCCAGGCTCGTCGGGATATTGAGATGCTCCGCAAAGATGGTTTTCTTGTCGGCGCGACCGTCCCCATCGGTGTCCTCGAGGATCGTGATGCGGTCGTTGCCCGGGGCGCCGTTCAGCACGGCGTTCGGGTAGTCGATCGACTCGATCACCCACAACCGGCCCCGCTCGTCGAACGAAAAGGAGATCGGCTTGACGATGTCGGGCTCGCTGGCGAACAGCTCGACGCTGAACTCCGCCGGCGCCTGGATGTAGCGCATCGACTCCTGCGGCGTCAGCGGCAGCTGATACGCCGGGGCCGGGTCGCGCTGCTCGTAGTTCGGCACGTTGAAGCCGTCGACCCACGCCAGCGGCGGCATCTTCAGTCTCGCCCAGGCCTGCCGCGCCGTCTCGTCCACCGTCCAGCGGACCGCCTGCTCGATCAGGGTGTGGAAGCCCGGCTGGGCCCACGTGCGCCGGTCGTGGCCATACACCGTGTAGAACACCCGTCCCTTGCCCTGCGTGCGCACCCAGGTGAGCGGCTCGCGCTGCGGCTCGCCGGCCCGCTCCATCAGCACCGTCCGGTCCCCCGGCGGCGGCTGCACGGGGAGGAACGCTTCCTCCCACGTGGCGAACGGCTCGAGGCCCTTGACGGCGGGATGCTCGCGCTGGACGATCTCGCCGCGGAACTCCCCGCCGCCGGATGCGTGCAGCCGCCCGCCGAGGAGCGCGCCAAACTCCTCGGACGAGCCGAACATCGACGAGGCCGCATGCATGGCCACGAGGCCCTTGCCTCCGGCGACGAACGCGGCCAGGGCCGGCGCCTGATCGGGGCCGGGGGACGCGTCGTCGCCGTAGAGCAACACCGCGTCGTAGTGGGCCAGCCTCCCAGCGTCGAGCACCGGGTCGGGCGTCAGGGCCAGGGTGACTTGAATCCCCCGCCGCGCGAGCGCCGGCGCGAGGAGCGCATAGAGCGCCGCGGACGAATGCGGCTCCCGACCGTCGCCCAGCAACAACACCTTGAGAGGACGGGGCTGAACCCGGGGAGCGGGCTGGGCCGCCGGGCCCGCGACCCCGGCAAGGGAGAGGAGCCCGCCGGCGAGGATGAGCGAAAGGTAGCGATGCACGACCCTACAATATGTGAAATCGGGGCGCGTGCGACGCTTGCGCCTGATCACCCGTCTCACTGTCGCTTTCGAGCCTGGGTCACCCGGGGCCCTGGTCACCTGCCGCGTCCAAAAAGAAACAGGGCTTTTGTGGGGCTTCCACCCATACTGGTTCCATGAGTCACAAAGCCGGCGTGTGGATCGACCACAAGAGAGCGGTCATCGTGTCCGCCTCGGTGGATGGGGTGGTCACCAAGACCGTGGAGTCTGAGGTCGGATCGCACGGGCGATATTCGGGACCGCAGGACGCCGGCGGCGAGAAGAAATACGAGGCACGGCACGGGCAACGGCTGGACCACTACTACGACGAGGTGATCAGTCAGGTGGGCCACGCCGAGGCCTTCCTGATCTTCGGGCCTGGTGAGGCGAAACTCGAACTCAAACAGCGGCTCAGCCGCTCGACGGCGCTGGCTGACCGGGTCGTCGACATCGAGACCACGGACAAACTCACCGATCCGCAGATCGTCGCGAAGGTGAAGCAGCATTTCGAGATCGATGGCGATGGCCGGAAGGCGCATTAGTGGTAGTCGAGCCGAAGAAGAAAGCCAGCCAGCCGGCGGCCAAAACGCTGCCGAAAGCATCCACGGGCATTCAGGGTCTCGACGAAATCACCGGGGGTGGCTTGCCACGCGGACGTCCCACGCTGGTCAGTGGAGGCGCCGGTTCCGGCAAGACCCTGTTCGGGCTGGAATTCCTGGTTCGGGGGGCGACCAAATACAACGAGCCCGGCGTGTTCATGTCGTTCGAGGAATCGATCCCGGACTTGACCAAGAACGTCGCGTCGCTCGGCTTCGACCTGGACCGGCTGGTGGCGGAGCAGAAGCTGTTCGTCGACCACGTGTCCATCGCGCGCAGCGATTCCGGGGAAACCGGCGAGTATGACCTCGATGGCCTCTTCATTCGCATTGCCGACGCCGTCAAGCGGGTCGGGGCGCGGCGAGTGGTGCTCGACACCATTGAAGCCCTCTTCGGCGAGTTGCCGAACGCCGGTATCGTCCGCGCCGAGATCCGCCGCCTGTTCACCTGGCTGAAGCAACAGGGGTTGACCACGGTCATCACCGCCGAGCGTGACCAGCCCGACCGGCTGACCCGGCACGGCATCGAGGAATTCGTCTCGGACTGCGTGATCCTGCTGGACCATCGTATCCGGGAGGAAATCTCGACCCGGCGCCTGCGTATCGTGAAGTACCGGGGATCGACACACGGCACCAACGAATATCCGTTTCTCATCGACGAACAAGGCATCTCCGTGCTGCCTATTTCCTCCCTGGGCCTGGACCATGCCGCGCCCGCCGAACGCGTCTCGAGCGGCATCGCCCGGTTGGACGTCATGCTGGGCGGCAAGGGCTTTTATCGGGGCAGCAGCATTCTGGGATCCGGCACCGCAGGAACCGGCAAAACCAGCCTTGCGGCGCATTTCGTCGACGCGGCCTGCCGCCGCGGCGAGCGATCCCTGTTTTTCGCGTTCGAGGAATCACCCCGGCAGATCATTCGCAACATGCGTTCGATCGGTATCGACCTCGAACCCTGGGTCCGCAAAGGACTGCTGCAGTTCCATGCGGCACGCCCCACCTACGGGGGGATCGAACAGGTCCTCCTGCTGACCCACAAACGCATCACCAGCTTCAAGCCGACCGTCGTGGTGGTGGACCCGGTCACCAACCTGCTCATGGTCAGCACGCAGAACGAAGTGCGGTCGATGCTCACGCGGCTGGTCGATTTCATGAAGACCCAGGAAATCACCGCGATCTACACCAGCTTGACCGCGGCGGGGTCTTTGGAGGCCAGCGAGGCGGACGTCTCCTCCCTGATGGATACCTGGCTGCTCCTGAAGAACATCGAGGTCGGGGGCGAGCGGAATCGTGCGCTCTATGTCCTGAAATCCCGCGGCATGGAGCACTCCAATCAGATTCGCGAATTCGTGCTCACGGACGACGGCCTGAGGATGCTGGACGTCTACCTCGGGGCCGAGGGCGTGCTGACCGGTTCCGCCCGGGTGTCGCAGGAAATGCGGGAGAAGGCCGTGGTCACGTTCCGCCGGCAGGAACTCGAGACCCGACGGCGCGAACTGGAGCGCAAGCGCCAGATCTTCGAGGCCCGCATGGTCATGCTCCGCGGGGAATTCGAGGCGGAAGCCGAGATCATCCAGCAGACCATCTCCGAGTCGGAACTGCTGGGCGAAGAAGTGGTGCAGGACCGCGGACAGATGGTGCTCAGCCGCCAGGCGGACTCCTCATCCTATAAAAAAGAGGTGCGCGCGACAGGCGCGCGGAAACGTTGAATGGCGACCACCACAGCAACGACCCGGACCAGGGCGCGCACACCGGCGGCGTGGGATCTGCGCCTCTACGTGGCCGGCCAGACTCCCAAGTCGCTTCGCGCTTTTGCCAACCTCCAGGCGCTCTGTGAAGAGCACCTGAAGGGCCGCTATCAGATCGAAGTGATCGATCTGAGGGAGCATCCGCAACTGGCGCGCGGCGACCAGATCGTGGCCATTCCGACCCTGGTGAGAAGGCTGCCGGAACCACTCCGCACGGTCATTGGCGATCTGTCCAACAGCGCGCGGCTGCTGGTGGGGCTGGACCTGCGAAAGGCCGACGCGAGAGCGTGGACATGACGCTCCATAAAAAGAGGAGCCCGGCAGGGACGCGCAAACCCAGGGCGTCCGGAGCCATCGAGCAGCCCGGGGCCAAGGCTCGCCAGGCCAGGTACGTGTTGCGGTTGTTCGTGAGCGGCCCCTCGTTGAAATCGGCGCTGGCGGTCGAGAACATCAAGCGGATTTGTGAGCAGCACTTGAAGGATCGCTACGACCTGGAAGT
>JBKJRJ010000419.1:0-4403 GCA_046594705.1 Vicinamibacterales bacterium | reverse complement strand
CCGCTGCCTGACACCGGACAGGCGCCGAACCTTCACCTGTGGTGCGTCGATCGCATCAAGGGCACCCTGGTCTGGCAGCAGCCGCTCGGCGGCGGCAACCGGATGCAGCGGAAGCAGAACCAGTCCACCCCCTCGCCGGTCACCGACGGGACGCACGTCTGGGTGATGACCGGCACCGGCATCCTCAAGGCGTTCGACTTCGCGGGCAAGGAGATCTGGTCGCGCGACATCCAGGCCGACTACGGCCGCTTCGGCTTGAACTGGGGCTACGGCTCGTCGCCGCTGCTGCACGGCGATTCGCTCTACGTCCAGGTGCTGCACGGCATGCGCACCGACGATCCGTCGTACCTGCTGCGTATCAGCAAGGCCACCGGCAAGTCGACGTGGAAGGTGGAGCGGCCGACCAACGCGCAGATGGAGTCGCCCGATTCGTACACCACGCCGGCGCTGGTGCAGGTGGGCGGCGCGCAGGAGATCGTGGTCACCGGCGGGGACGTCGTCACCGGCCACGACCTGGCGACCGGTCAAGAGCTGTGGCGTGCCGAAGGGCTGAACCCCGGCAACAACCCGTTCCAGCGGATTGTCGCCTCCCCGGTCGTGCACGGCGATCTGATCATTGCGCCGACGCGCGAGCGGCCGATGCTGGTGCTGAAGGCGGGCGGCCGCGGCGACATCACCAAGTCACACCTGCTGTGGTCGTTCGACAGCGGGCCCGACGTGCCGACCCCGGTCACCGACGGCACCTATCTCTACAGCGTCAACGACAAAGGCATCATGTTTTGTCTCGACGCGCGCACCGGCAAGGAGTTCTATGGCCGGCAGCGGCTGCGTCCGGGCACCTACAGCGGCTCGCCCGTCCTGGCAGACGGCAAGATCTACATCACCAACGAAGACGGCGTCACGAGCGTGGTGAAGGCGGGGCCCCAGTTCCTGGTCCTCTCCGAGAACGAGTTCGACGACTACTCGCTCAGCTCACCGGCGATCGCCAGCGGGCAGATGTTCTTCCGCACCACCAAGTTCCTGTGGGCCATTGGAGCCAAATGACGACACTGATCGCCTGCATCGCGCTCGCGCTGTCGGTCGCGGCGTCAGATCCGGATTGGTCGCGCTTTCGCGGGCCGAACGGCAACGGCATCGCCGACGTCACCGGCTTGCCGTCGGAGTTTGGTCCGGCCAAGAACGTCGCCTGGAAGGCCGCGGTCCCTGCGGGGCATTCGTCTCCCGTGCTGACGGCAACCCATATCTTCATGACCGGCGTGGATGGCGCGAAGCTCGTGGTGCTCGCGCTCGACCGCGCGACCGGCAAGGAACTGTGGCGGCGCGAAGTGCCGCGCCGGGTCGCCGGGCGGATCGAGAACGTCAACGGGCCCGCGTCGCCGTCGCCCGTCACTGACGGCGCCAGCGTTTACGCGTTCTTCCAGGATTACGGCCTGGTCGCCTTCACCGCCGACGGCAAGGAACAGTGGCGGCTGCCGCTCGGTCCGTTCAACATGTATTACGGCTTCGGGGCGTCCCCGATTGTCGTGGACGGCACGGTAGTACTGCCGGTCGATCAGGACACCGGGTCCTACCTGCTCGGCGTGGATGCCAGGACCGGGACGCAGCGCTACAAGATCGACCGCCCCGGCGTGATATCGGGCTATTCGACGCCGACCGTGTATCAGTCGAAGGACGGCGGCACGCAGCTCCTCATCCCCGAGTCGTTCCAGCTGTCGGCCTACGACGCCAAGGACGGCCATCGCGTGTGGTGGGTGCGCGGCCTGGCGTGCGAGATGAAGTCGGTCGTCAGCATTGAAGGGGACACCGCCTACGTCAACGGCTGGGGCTTTCCGCAGAACCAGGTGGGCGCACAGGTGCCGACGATCCCGTGGGAAGAAGGCGTGAAGATCTATGACAAGAACGCCGACGGCCAGATCGCGGAGAGCGAAGTCACCGGAGGGCCTCCAGCGCTCGACAAGATGCTCAGCCCGAAGTACGGGTTCCCGGCGTTCGACGGCGACCGCGACGGGAAGCTGACCGCGACGGAATGGGACGTCATGCGAGCGATGCTCGCGTCCGAGAACGGCCTGCTTGCGATCACGCTCGGAGGCAAGGGAGACGTCACCGCCGGCGCCATCAAGTGGAAGTATCAGCGGCCGGTGCCGCAGGTGCCCTCGACGCTCCTCTACAAGGGCGTTCTGTTCATGATCAACGACAGCGGCATCCTGCTCTCGATCGATCCGGCGACGGGCAAGGTGCTGAAGCAGGGGCGCCTCAAAGGGGCGATCGACAAGTACTTCGCCTCACCGGTCGGCGCCGACGGCAAGGTTTTTCTGGTCAGCCAGGACGGCACCGCGTCGGTGGTGGACGCCAAGGGGGAGTGGGAGATCCTATCGGTCAACGCGCTGGACGACGAAGTGTTCGCCACGCCCGCCATCGCAGACGGCCGGATCTACGTCCGCACCAAGGCGACGCTGTACGCGTTTGCGTCCCGGCCCTGACCCGCGGCGTCTGAGATGTACCCCACGCTGTCTACTAATAGTTAGCCGGACTACCACTCGATCGACGCAATAGAATGACGCGATGAAATCCGAGGATTCCGAAATGGCTCGAGCGATCTCGGAAGCAAGAGCTGCTTGGGTGGCTCGGATGGCTCCGATTCAAGTCGTTACCCGGGCTGGCACTATGCTGCGGATGGCGCACCAGGGTCTTCGCGACATGCAGGAAACTGACCAAGACCGCATCCTGCTGGGATTCCTCGGAGTCGTGGTGTTCGGGCGTTCGATGACGCTTGTCATGCAAAACCTTCGTAGACATGACGAAGAGGCATTCAATACCTGGTATGCCCCCTGGCAAGAGGAGATGAAGGTCGATCCGTTGATGCGTTACTTCTGCGTTCTCCGGACCGGGGTCATCCACAAGGATGCCCCGGCTATCGGCATTCTGCTCGCCGCGCATGGCGGAACGGTACTACCGATTGGCTCGATCACCGTTGATGGTGTGCCGCTGCCGGAGCGTCATCTTGGCCAGCCCCTCGATGACACCTCGATGGGGAATCTATGTCGTGTCTACGTCGCATACCTCCAGCGCATGTTCGATTCATTCGCCACGGTCGCCTTCGCGGTCCAAGATCGGCTAATCGTGGCCGAGGGTCGCTGAGCGTTATTGGAGCGACCAATCCGACGTGTCAATAGCGAGAGGCCGGCTAACAACCAAATGGAGCCGACGCGCCGGATGTCCCGTGGATCCTGTCGCCGCGGCGCGCGGCAAATTTGGAACGTTAGCCGGATCGGGAAACGGAACGCCGTGATTGGTCTGTTGGAGCTACTGTCCGCTCGCGGCTTTGTACCGGTGGCGAAACGCGTCAAACTTGTCCGGCACAAGGACAGTCGATTGGATCTGGAAGCCCTTCGCAGCGCTGGCTGGCTCGACACCTACCAAAAGTATCAGTCGAAGCCGATATTCGATGGGTGCGATCAAATCGTGGTCTTCTTCGGCGAGGACGGCTTCAATAGCCGCTTCATCGGCGTCTACGATGTTGGCGCGCGAACCCCAGCGGAGGCGTCGTCGTTGCCGCCCGAGTGTCCGCATGCTGAATGGATCACAGCCGGGCACTTCTTCTACGCACTGGAGAAACGTCAGGGCTTTGAGGATCTCGAGGATCGTGTCGTCATCGATTGGGGGAAAGCAGCGTTGGCATGGCACCAATGGTTCAGTGGCGACCGACCGGTAATCGAGATTCGACCACGGGGCCGTGCCCTCGCACCGTTTCGTGACTACCTTCGTGTGGACCTCTCCTTCGAGGATCTTGTTCGTCTCGCAGCCCAGCCCGACGCGCACCGCGATTGGGTTGCGGGCCTATCCGCTGTGGGTGCCATCTATTTGGTCGTCAACGGCCTAACGGGTGCGCAGTATGTGGGCTCGGCGACTGGTCACGGCGGACTCTGGCAGCGCTGGTGCGAATATGCCAAGACGGGGCATGCCCAGAACATTCGTCTCAAAGAGGTGTGCGCAGCAGGTGCCGGCTGTCCGGCTGCTTTTCGATTCTCAATTCTCGAGACATTCTCACGAACCATCAATCGTGATGAGGCGCTCTCTCTTGAGGCTTTCTTTAAACGAAAACTCGGAACACGGGCGTTCGGGTTAAATGCGAATTGAAGGCCGGCTAACCGCGCGCTGGAGCCGTCGGCGCGGCTGAACGAGAGCGCCGCGGCTCAGCGCGAAACGTTAGACCGCATCGATCATTGTTGAAGAAAATTACTCATGCCCATGCATTCGAGCTGGCTTTCACGCGGCAACTTCTTCGATCTCAGTGCTGAGAGCCCACCCGTCATGCAAGCGGTGCGGAATGAGTTGAGCAGGCGGGTTCGTCCTCGTGTCCATAAGCTACGGATTGCCTACTTTCCTCCACGCGGTACGCTTAA
>JBKJRJ010000319.1:0-4761 GCA_046594705.1 Vicinamibacterales bacterium | reverse complement strand
TCCGCCGGCCGGCACGTGGCGCAATCATCTGGTGTGGGACGAAAAGGCGCTCATCCAGAAGGAAACCCACCCGCGGGATCGGGGAGGCACGGAGGCCATCAGCGACTACCGCGTCCTGGAGTCGTTCCGCGACACCTCCCTGGTCGAGGTGCGCCTGCAGACCGGCCGCCGCAACCAGATTCGCATCCAGGCGCGGCTGCGGGGACACACCCTCGTCGGCGAGCAGCGTTACACCTACGGTCCCGACGCGCTGCGCACGATTCAGTTCGAGCGGCACGCCCTCCACGCCTATCAGCTCGCCTTCGACCACCCCTCAGACGAGCGTCCGCTCGCGTTCGAGGCGCCACCGCCCGCCGACTTCCTGGCGCTGCTCGACCGGCTTCGGCGCTGAACCCCGTCACCACGACGCGGGCCTGACGGCTCGGCACCAAGACCGCGACGGTCGCGAGGCTCACCGCGACCATCGAGATAAACACCAGCTCGTGGGCGGCGCGACACCGCGTTCGCGCGCTGCTCTTTCCCGGGTGACTCGAGCCGACGCGGCCGTCAGACGGCCGGAACCGTGGGAACCGTGTAGGGCAGGCGAAACATGAAGGTCGTGCCGTCGGCGGGGCTGGACTGCACCGAGATGGTGCCGCCGTGCGCCTCGGTGATCTGCTGGCTGATATACAGGCCGAGGCCGACGTTGCCAGCGGGCGACGCGGGGGCGTCCTTCCCACGCTGGAACGGCCGGAAGAGACGCGACTGCTCGGCCTCCGGAATCGATTCCCCGGAATTGTGCACGGAGCAGACCAGGGCATCCGCGCCGCCCTCGGTGTGGACCGTCACGGTGCCTCCCGGCGGGCTGTGCTGCAGCGCGTTACTGACCAGGTTCCCCATCAATTGCGCCAGCCGGTCGGGGTCCCAGGCGCCGATCTCGCGGCCGCTGTGCTCCACCCGGCAGTGCCGGCCGGCATAGAGCGGGTGGACTTCGTCGCAGACCTGTTGCGCGATGTCGCGGATGTTCGCGTGCGACGGCGTCAGCGGGAACCGCCCCGACACCCGCGCCTGCGTGAAGTCGAGAAAGTCGCGGATCAGACGTCCGGCGCGCTCGAATGAGCTCATCATCCGATCGACGATCTTCACCTGCTGATCGCTGAGGGGCCCGCGCTTCAAGAGCGCCGCGCCGATGCCGATCGCGTTCAGCGGGTTACGGAGGTCGTGGCTGACGATGCCAATCAACTGGCGGTCGAGTTCGGAGCGGGCCTGTAGCTCGTCGCGGGTCCGCTTCAGCTCGTCCATGTCGGTGTTGGTGCCGAACCACTTCACGACGCGTCCGTCTGCGTCGCGGAACGGGTGCGCGCGGCCCAGATGCCAGCGGTAGGTGCCGTCGGCGCGCAGCAGCCGGAATTCGATTTCGTAATCGTCACCGGTCGCCAGCGAATGCGTCCAGCGGGCGATGCAGGCGTCGAGGTCGAGGGGATGAATCCTCGATTGCCAGCCGGCGCCCAGGATCTCCGCCTCGGTCGTGCCAAAGTATTCGGTGACGCGGCGGTTGACGAGATCGAGCGCGCCGCCGGCACCCGCCGTCCACACCTGCTGCGGGATCGACTCCGTCAGAAAGTGGTGCCGCTCGGCCTGCGCCGCAATCTCCGACTCGAGGCGCTTCGGCGAGGCCTTCAGCGCCTCCAACTCCGTCACCTCAACGGCATGCTGCAGCAGGAACGCGGGCGCCCCAGACTCGTCCGGGATCGGAATATGGGTTGCCGTCCAGTAGCGAGATTCGGCGCCCGGCTCGTCTCCTGTCCGCGGGACCCGGTAGGGGATCACCGCGACGACGTCGGCCTCGCCGGTATTCAGCACTCTCTCGAACGACGCGCGCAGCATCCGCGCGCTCTCGTTTTCGGGATTGTCCGGGTCGTTGGGGAACACGTCGAACAGCCGCCGGCCCAGCAGATCGCCAAGCTGGCTCCCGGTGACCTCCAGGTAGGCGGCGTTGGCCGCCACAAAGCGCAACTCACGGTCGAGCAGCATGTAGGCGTTGGGCGAACGCTCGAACAGTGCCTGGAAATCTAGAGTCAAGACCATCAGTGGCACCGACAATTCTACCGGAAGACGGCCCCCGTCCAGACGGTCGACCGACGCCTGGAACATCTGCCCGGTGTCGCCCAGCCTTGCCTTGCGCACAGCGCCAGCGGCAGCGGGCCCAGCTTGATGAAGGTGTCGTGGAAGGTCTGCAGCTCGGGCGAGCCTATCGCGAACCGGCTGCGCTAGACTGCCCCCGCGATGCTGATCATTCTCGGCGGCCTCCCCGGCACCGGCAAGACGACGATCGCGCGCGAGCTGGCCCGACATCTCGGCGGCGTCCATCTCCGCATCGACTCGATCGAGCAAGCCCTCCGCGAAAGCGGCGTCGACGATGGCGCTATCGACGACGCCGGCTACCTTGTCGGCTATGCCATTGCGGAAGACAACCTCCGCCTCGGACGCATTGTCATCGCCGACTCCGTCAATCCGATCGCCCTCAGCCGGGACGCCTGGCGGAATGCCGCCCGGCGCGCCGGCGCCAGAGCCCTCGACGTCGAAGTGATCTGCTCGAATGCCGAAGCTCACCGGGCGCGCGTGCAGTCGCGCCTCGCCGACATTCCGGGGCAGCGCGTGCCGACCTGGCAGGAAGTGGTCGATCGGGAGTACCAGCCCTGGCAGACCGACCGGCTGGTCATCGACACGGCCGTCGTCCGCGTCGAGCAAAGCGTCAAACTGATTCGCTTGCGCAGCGGCGTCGGCTGAACCGCCGCCGTCACACCCTGCGTTTGCGGGTGGCTGGCAGCCACGTGCGCGCCGAGAGCCGCCCCGACGATCGCGCCGGGTCGGTCGGGGCCATGTTCCGGATCGCCGCAAGCCGCCACACCCCTGAACCCTCGCGCGTCAGCACGAACGTGGTCCACCATCGCATGGCTGGCCTCACTACTTGCTCTCCATCACCCAGACGCCGACCCAGTCGTCCGGCGGCGGAGTGCCGGACAGCAGGTCGCAGCGCTCGGCGTACATCTGCGCGGCTTTGTCCTCGGGGTTGATCGCGAGCACTTCCTCGAACAGCGTCCGCGCCGGCCCGAACTGGCGGCGGCGGTATTTCGCCAGGGCGTCGCGGAAGCGGCCGAGCGCGTCCGACACGCGCGGATAGGTTTCGTCGTTGTGGTAATCGAGGATCTCGTAGATGGCGACCGGCTGGGTCTTACCCTTGACCACGACAAGGTCGATTTCGCGCGCGCGGTAGGTACCGCGGAGCTGCTTGTAGGTGAACTCGCTGACCAGAATGTGCGCGCCGTACTGTTTGCAGGCCGACTCGAGCCGCGAGGCCAGGTTCACGCCGTCGCCGATCATGGTGTAGTCCATCCGCTTCTTCGAGCCGATGTTGCCCGACACCACCGAGCCGGTGTTCAGGCCGATGCCGATGTCGATGGCGGCGCGCCCCTCGGCGGCGCGCTGGACATTCCAGCGGCGCAGTTCGGTGATCATCGCGATCGACGCGCGCAGCGCGCGATCCACGTCGTCCTCGTGCGGGACCGGCACACCGAAGCCGGCCATGATGGCGTCGCCGATGAACTTGTCGAGCATGCCCCCCTCGCGCTGGATGCAGTCGACCATCAGCGTGAAGTACTCGTTGAGCATCGCGACGGTGCCCTGCGGACCGAGCAGCTCGGCATGGGTCGTGAAGCTGCGGATGTCGCTGAAGAGCACCGTGGCTTCGACCGCCTGCCCGCCCAGCACCTCGGCGCCGGCCGCGACCAGGCGATCGGCAATCCCGGGATCCATGTAGCGCGACATCGTCGACTTCAGGCGTTTCTCGTTCGAGATGTCCTCGATCAGGATCATCGAGCCGATGCGGGTCCGGTCGGCGCTGGTCAGCGGCATGACCGTGACATTGGTCGAAATGCGCTCGCCTTTGAGTGAGAGCTCCGCGTCCATCAGGACCTGGGACTCGGCGGTCTGTTCGACCTTCTTCAGCTGGTCGAGCATCCAGGCGTTGTCCTCGACGAAGAAGTCCTGCACCGGGGTTTGCAGCACCTGCGCGGCGTCCGCGCGCAGGATGCGCAGGCCGGCCGCGTTGCAGGTGACGATCGCGCCCTGCTCGTCGAGCGTGATCACGCCGTTCGACATCGACTCCAGCATGGCGTCGCTGTAGTTCTTCATGTTTTGCACGTCGGCGAACAGCTTGGCGTTCTCGAGCGCGATCGAAATCTGCGCGGTGAAGGCGCGCAGCCGCGACTCGTCCTCCCCCGTGAACGGGCCGCCCCGCTTGTTCAGCACCTGGGTGACGCCGATCACCTTGCCCTGCTTGTTGACGATCGGCACGCACAGGATCGAGCGGGTGAAATAGCCGGTTTTCTTGTCGAACGCAGGGTTGAAGCGAAGATCCGCGTAGGCGTACGGGATATTGATCGACTTGCCCGACGTGAACACCGCCCCGGCGATGCCGCGATGGTTGGGCAGCCGGATCTGCATGGACTGCAGCCCCTGGCCGACCTCGGACCACAGCTCCTGCGTCTTCTCGTCGTTGAGGAACAGCGTCGAGCGCTCGGCGTTGAGCAGCCGGGTCGCCTCACCCATCACGCGCTGCAGCAGCGAGCCCAGCTTGATGTCGGCGGTGACCTCCGACACGATCTCGACAAACTCCATCTCCTGCGCGCGCGCGGCCTTCATCCGCTCGATGAACACGGCGCTCTGGAGCGCGACCGTCCCCTGCGTGGTCATCGCCGCCAGCAGCTCGAGGTCGTCCTG
>JBKJRJ010000249.1:0-5878 GCA_046594705.1 Vicinamibacterales bacterium | reverse complement strand
GCGACGTAGACCGTCGACGCCAATGCAATCGCGAGTCCCAGGCTCTCGCGCTGTGCGATGATGCCGATGACGATGGGCGCGCTGCCGCCGCCCGCCAGCCACCCGATCGCGTTCATGAAGCCGGCGGCGGTGCCGCGCGCCTCCGGGCGCACGACGTCGAACACCGAAGCGAAGATATTCGCGTCGTAAAGTCCCTTGAAAAAGCCCCAGACGGTCAGCGCCAGGATCAGGGTGCCGACAGACGGCGTCAGTCCGCACAGCGCCACGAACGGCGCGCCGCCAAGCACGCCAACCATCTGCACCGCCATGCGGCCGCGCGGCGTCCGGCGCCGCCAGATGTCGGCGAGCCATCCACCGACAGGGGCGCCCGCCATGCTGGCGAGTTGCACGAAGAGCGTCGCTGTCAGGCCCGCCATCGCCAGTCCCATGCCGAACTTGTCGTAGAGAAACTTCGGCATCCATGACAACAGGACGACGGCGACGAAGTTGGCGCACATGAATGCGCCCATGAGGCAGAGCAGAGTCGGCGTGCGCGCGACCAGGCGCAGGAACTCGGTGAACGACAGATGGCGCGGCTGGGCGGGCAGCGCGGGCGATCCGGTCACGTCGGCGAGGTCCGCCGCGCCGCGCGGCGGCTCAATCAACCAGCGCTTCAGCACAAACCCGAGCACGACGCCGAGCCCGCCGAACACGAGAAACGACAGGCGCCAGCCGTAGTGCTGCCCGATCAGTCCGGCGAAGAATCCGCCACCGATGGTGCCGACGTAAACGCTGGTCTGGTGCAGGCCCATGGCGCGCGAGCGGGTCTTGCGGTCGTGATAGTCGCTGATCAGCGACATCGACGCGGGGAAATAGAACGTCTCGCCGAGTCCTTCCGCGGCGCGCCAGAACACCAGATGCCGGTAGTTGGTGGACAGCACCGTGGCCATGCAGATGACGCTCCAGGCGTGGAGCCCTCCGATAATGGCCGTCTTGCGCTTGACCCGATCGACGACCATGCCGGCAAACGGCGCTGACAGCCCGTAGACCCACGCGAAGGAGGAGGCGAGCAGGCCGAGCTGCAGCGGGGTCAGGTGCATCTCGCGCTCGAGCAGCGGGAACACCGAGAAGATCGCCTGCCGGTCCGCGTAGTTGAAGAACGAAATCAGCCACAGCATGGCGACGACGCGCCACTTGTAGTTGGCGTTGACCGGCGCGGACGCGGACGGGGTCGTCATCGGATCGGCGACCGGGCGTTCTGCCGGGGCAGGGCATAGGCGACCAGCGCGTCGGCGGAGGTCGCGCTGAGATACCCGCCGCCGCCCGCCGCGATCGCCACGAACTGCCTGCCGCTGCGCGGCCCCAGGTACGTCATGGGCGTCGCGTGACCACTCGCGGGAAGCGTGGTCTCCCACAGCGTGGCTCCCGTGCGGGCGTCGAACGCACGCAGCCGCCTGTCGTTGGTGCCGGCGATGAAGACCAGTCCGCTGGCCGTCACGATGGCGCCTCCGAGATTCGGCGCGCCGGTGTCTTTGAGGCCTTTCGCCGCGAGTTCGTCGACCACGCCGAGCGGCACCCGCCAGGCGATCGATCCGTCGTGCAGGTTCACGGCGGCGAGCGTGCCCCACGGCGGCTTCTGGCAGGGCCAGCGCCGCTCGTCCCAGAACCTCGCGTACTCGCCGCGCGGCAGATCGCTGCCGCGGCGATACGCGTTCGTCCCCGCGACCTTGCGCATCTCGCCGACCGCGCCGAGCTCGTTCACGTTGACGAACAGGTAGCCGCTGGAAGGATCGAACGCCGCGCCCGACCAGGTCGCCCCGCCGAGATTGCCGGGGAACACGAGCGTCAGTTGCTCTGCGTGCGGGGTGAAGATCCCGCCGCTGAGGACACGGTCGAACAGGGCTTCGCAGGACCGCTGCGCCTCCGGTGTCACGGTGGAGAGTTCGGCGCGCGTCAGCGGCGCGATGCGCGCCAGTGGCGGCGGTTTCGTGGGGAACGGTTGCGTCGGCCACGCGGCTTCGCCGGGTACCATGCTCCCCGGCACCGGCCGCTCCTCAACGGGAAACAGCGGTCGCCCGGTCTCACGATCGAGCAAATGCACGAACCCGGTCTTGGCGACCTGCGCCACCGCGTCCACGCGCCGGCCGTTGTGCCGCACCGTGACCAGCACCGGTTGCGCGGGGATGTCGTAGTCCCACAGATCGTGGTGAACCGTCTGGTAGTGCCAGCGTACGCGCCCGGTTGCCGCATCGAGCGCGACGACGCAGTTGGCGTAGAGGTTCTGTCCCTTGCGGTCGCCGCCGTAGAAATCGTAGGACGCCGATCCGATCGGCAGGAACACCAGGCCGCGCGCCTCGTCCACCGCCATCATCGACCACACGTTGGCGCCGGTGCGCCCGCGCCAGGAGTCGCCTTGCCACGTGTCGTTGCCCGGCTCGCCCGCGCGCGGGACGGTGTGGAACTCCCACACCTGGCGCCCCGTACGCACGTCGAACGCCCGGACGTCGCCGCTCGGTCCGAGCCCGGGGAATTCCGGCGCGGCCGATCCGACGATGACGAGATCCCTGAAGATCGCGGGCGGAGACCGAAGGCTCAGGTCGGCGGCGAGCTGGATCTGGCCGCTGTCACCAAAAGCCGCCTTCGCCCGGCCCGTGAGTGCATCGAGTGCGACCAGGCGGCCGTCGAGCGTGCCCACGAAGATACGGCGATCCCCTCGACTTTCCCAGTAGGCGAGGCCACGATGCCTCGCGCTGCCGGCTGGCCGCGCCAGCTTCGGATCGAACGTCCATCGTTCCGCGCCATTCTCTGGATCGAGCGCGATCACGCGGCCGGACGGCGAGGTGAGATACAGGAGATCGCCGACGACGAGCGGCGTCGATTCGAAAGCGGCACCCTCGCGTCCGGCCGCGGGCAGCGGCTCGCCGTGGTGATAGACCCACGCCTGGGCGAGCCGGCCGACGTTGTCACGCGTAATCTGGTTGAGCGGTGACGACCGCGCGCCGCCGGGATCCCGTCCGTACGATCGCCATTCTCCGTTGGGCCTGCCCGACTGCGCATCGAGCGCGCCATACGCCGCAAGGAGCGCGAGCGCGATGCCCGTCGCGACGCGAGGCATAGTCACTGTTTTCCTCGTCATGGGTTCGCGGAGTGTATAGCACGTGGCAACGCGGCATCGACGAGGTAAATTCGGCCGTGGGCGGTCAGCTCCTGACCATCCTTGATCCACGCCTCGTTGAAATGCGCGTGTTTGATCGATTTTCGCCAGGCGCACGCCTTGCTCCCTTGCGCAGTCGCGCACCGCGCACCACCACGTCGTCTGCCGTCCGCTCTCCTGAGCCGTGGAACCAGGAGACCAGCAGCCGTCGCGCTTCGCGCCCCGGATGAAGGACGGGAGCGGCCGACGATGGGGTGTTGACGCAGCCGCCGCAACATCGCCGCGGCTTATTTCAGTAGTGCCACAGCCTGCGCTCTCGACGCCTCGTAGTGCTTCAGGATCGCGTTAACGGCCGCGACGGTCTGCGCAGGCGGCAGCGAGCTGCCGTCCTGCGTCGCGTCGTAGATCCCGAGTAACTGCCCCGATACCGACGACAGGGTCGGCGGTCCCCCCGGGCCGCCGCGCCCTCGTGCCATTCCACCGCCTCCAGCCCCGCGCCCGCCTCCGACGGGGACCGCGCCAGCCAACGCCAGCAGCTTCTGCGCGAGCTCGGTATCGCCCGCGGCCTGCGCTCGCACGCGCGCCGATTCAATCGACGGCAACATCTCCTGTATCTTCGCGAGCGCGTCGTAGATCCGCTTCGACAGCGCGAACTGCTGCTGCAGCGCAAGCGTGCCGCTCTTGACGCGCGGATCCATCTTCACGACGATCGGCTGCGTGTGCGACGTCCCGTTCGCGGTCAGCTTCACCGTGTAGGTGCCGGGCACGACCCATGGCCCCTTCGGCTCCGGCGCGGTGTCGCCCGGCGTCGCCGCGATCGGATACCGCACCGTGGACCCCGCCGGCGGCGGATAGTGAAGGTCCCACACGAAGCGATGGAGCCCCGGCGCCCTCGAGAGGATCCGTGACGGGCGGATCCAGTAGAACGGCACGTTGCCTTCGTCCTGGATGGTGACCGGCGGGTCGTCGCTGGCGTAGCGGCGGATCAGCTGCCCCGCCGCGTTCAGCACCTCCAGCGTGACGACGCCGGAGGCCGGATGCTTCAGCCAGTACTCGATGATCGCGCCGTCGGGCGGGTTCTGCCCAGCCGGCTCGTCCACCGGCAGCGGCGTATCGGTCCACTTGTTCCAGTCGAAGCGAATCGCGGCGCCCGGCTTGAACAGCTGCGCCTCCGCGCTCAGCGTCTCCGGCTGCAGCTCGCGCAGCGTGCTGATCCCGTCCAGGATCCAGAATCCGCGACCGTGCGTCCCGACGACGATGTCGTCGTCTTTGATCACGAGATCGCGGATCGACGTCGCCGGCATGTTCTGCCGGAGCGAATGCCAGTGGTCACCGTCGTCGAGAGAGACGAAGACCTGCGTTTCCGTGCCAGCGAACAGCAGCCCCTGCCGCTTGGGATCTTCCTTGACGGTGTTGACCGTCGCGCCGTCTGGCAGGCCGTTCGTGATGTGGGTCCACGACGTGCCGCCGTCACGCGTTCGGTAGATGTGCGGCCGCAGATCGCTCAGGCGGATCGTGTTGATCGCGGCGTAGGCGCCGAGTGGATTGGTGTGAGACGCGTCGAGGATCGACACCTTCGCCCACGCCGTCACTGCCGGCGGCGTCACGTCCTGCCACGCCTTGCCGCCGTCCGCCGTGGTGTGAATCAACCCGTCGTCGGTTCCCGCCCAGATGCGGTTGACGTCGGTGTAACCCGGCGCGATGGTGTAGATGACGCCGCGCTGCGACGGTGTGGTGGCAGGCGTGCCCCTGTAGATGCCAACGCTGGCCGGCACCTCCCACGTTGTGCGCGTCAGGTCCGGACTGATCCTCGTCCACCCCTGCAGCCCGCCGCTCGTCGTCTTCCACAGCGTGTTCGACGCGAAGTACAGCGTGCGAGGATCGATCGGCGAGAACAGCAGCGGCTGCGTGCGGATGGTGCGATACGGCTCGCCGTCGGCGGGGCGCGGGCCGACATCGACCCGTTCACCGGTCCGGCGGTTGTAGCGCGACACTTTGCCGCCGTAGACGATGTCGGGATCGAGCGGGTCCGGCGCGACGTAGCCGTATTCCTCGACGCCGACGGGATGCCATTCGCGGAAGGTAATGCGGCCGTCGTCACTGCGGCTCTGCACGCAGGCGGATCCGCTTTCCTGCTGGCCGCCGCACACCCGGTAGGGAAACGCGGTGTCGGTGCTGACGTGGTAGAACTGCGCGGTCGGCTGGTTGTACCAGGAGCTCCACGACTCGCCGCCGTTGACGGTGATGACGGCGCCCTGGTCGGCCGCGATCAGCATGACGTTTGGGTTGTCGGGATTGATCCAGAAGCGGTGGTAGTCGTCGCCGCCCGGCGCGCCGCGCAGCGAGCGGAAGGTCTTTCCGCCATCCGTGGACTGCCACGACACGATGCTGCCCGTGAACACGGTGTCGGGATTCTTCGGGTGGACTTTCACCTCGGCGAAGTCGTCGCCGCGGCTGACGACCAGGCCGTTATCCGTGACCTTGAACCAGCGCTGTCCGGCGTCGTCCGAGCGGTAGAGACCGCCCAGGTTGCCACCCGCCTGCACCGACGCGAACATCCGGTTGGGATCGCTCGGCGCGATCGCGATTCCGATCCGGCCGAGCCCCTGCGCGAATGTCGGCAGCCCCTTCGTCAGCGGCTGCCATGAATTGCCGCCGTCGGTGGACTCGAACAGTCCGCTGCCGGGACCGGTGAAGACGCCATTCTCCCAGGGCCCCTGCCGTGCCTGCCACATCACGGCATAG
>JBKJRJ010000565.1:0-3500 GCA_046594705.1 Vicinamibacterales bacterium | reverse complement strand
CCGTCCGAGTTGTAGACCATGATCGTCGTCCGCCGCGGGTCCTCGTCCTCGCAGAGATTGCACGACGACCCGATCGAGACGTAGAGCTTGCCGTCCTTGCCGAAGCCGATCGTCCGCGTCCAGTGCGAGGTCGTCGAGACGGGCAGCTCGACGAATGTTTCCGGCGGACCCTGGACCTTGCCATTGGCGTACTGCACGCGCAGGACCGCCGGGTTGGTCGCGACATAGAGGTAGCCGCCGTGGAACGCCACGCTATGCGGACGCGTCAGGTCGCTGAGCACGACGTCGACGCTGTCAGCCTTGCCGTCCTTGTCACGATCGGGGAGTGCCACCACGTCCCCTTTCGACTGTCTGGCGACGAACAACACGCCGTCCGGGGCGACCGCCATCAGGCGCCCGTTGGTCACATCCGACGCGAATACCGTGACCGTGAACCCGGCAGGGACCGTCAGTTGCGCCGGAACCGCTGCCGCTGCCGGTTGTGCCGGTTGGGCCGGTTGGGCCGGTTGCGTCGGTTGGGTCGGTGGCGCCGGCGTCTGACCGGTCGCAGCGACTGCGGAAAACAGCCACGCGCAGCAGGCGACGAACACGCCGGTCGGAACGTTCTTCATGCGCCCGATTATAGTATCCCGCCATGCCAGCGCGAAGCGGAGACCGAGCCGGAAAGGCAAGCCCGATCGACGCGTGACCCTCCTCGTCCTGAACCGCATCAAATCGAGGGCCGACGATGTGGCGCTAGCGCCTTGACAGTTCCCGGTAGTTCGTCAGTTTTATCTTGCGCCGGGTGATCACCTCTCGGACCTTCGCGCTGGTCCAGGCTTGGAACACGGCGGCGCGGTCAGCGGCGACCCATTCGTAGCCCGCATGGCCGACGGCCTGCATTTCCGGGTCGTCGGTCGACGCATGGTCGATGTGGAGCCAAAGGCCGGGACCCAGAGTCTCGAGCTTGGCGGCCAGTTTGTCGGCCTTGACGTGCCCGGGATCCCTGCCATCGTAGACGCGCCCGAGCGGCTGAATCCCGAGGTCCGACGGGACCACCAGCGCGTATTCCTTGCTCAGCCTGGCCACCAGATTGGCGACGTCACTGCCGAGCGAGGTGAAACCCATGTGGTTCCATGTATAGGTGGCCTGCGGGATGTGGCGCTTTGCCAGCGTCAGCTGCGCGCGAAGCTCGCGCTCGATGTCATCGAGTTTCCATGGCCGTTCTTTGAGGCTGCGCCCCGGAGCAGCACCCGGGCGCGGCTGCACCATCGGGAACAAATAGCCGTCGTCATCGACGATGGACGGCGAGGAGGTCAGCGGCCGCCACTTGATGTTGTCCCACTCGCTGGTGAGCGCAAGGTGCACGCCGACGTCCAGCCCGGGATTCTCCTTCAACAATCGCGCGGCCTCCGGAAACCAGGGCCCTGGGGTGATGACGTTGGTCGTGGTCAGGACGCCGTTTTTGAAGGCATTGATGGTGGCCGTGTTGATCCCGTGCGCCGCCCCCATGTCGTCCCCTTTTACGATCAGGCGAATCTCCAGGGACGCGGGCTGCAGCGCGACAACGCCGAGTAGAATCGTGAAGATCAGGCGCATGGCCGGATTGTATCCACAAGTGCATCCGAGGGATACGTGAGACGGTCACACGGAGCGCAGGACGCCAGGCCGGATGAGGAAGACATGACCGCAGACGCGCGATTGGTTTGCGAGCGATTCCCTCGCTCGTCGACGTACCATCTGGAAGGGGTCACGGCCGGCGCCGGCTGAGAGGTCGATACGTTCACCATCCTGGCGGTTAGCGTCCGCATCGTCGCCAACCCCATCTCGAACGTCTTGCAGAAGCAGCTCGCGCAGCGATCGGCTGAACCGCTCGTTGTCATCGTGGCGACGCACGGACTGCTGACGGCGCTCACGCTGCCATTCCTGGCGGGAACGCCGCTCCGGCCGCTCGGGGTGGACTTCTGGGCGAACATTTTCACCGCCGTGGCGTTGGCGGTGGCCAGCTACGTGTTCCTCTGGTACGCGCTACGATCGACCGACCTCTCGGTTCTCGGCCCCATCAACGCCTATAAGGCCGTGCTCGGCCTGCTCCTCGCCGTGGTCCTGCTCGGCGAGGTGCCAAGCCTGTTCGGTCTCATCGGCGTGGCGCTCATCGTCGCCGGTAGCTACTTCGTCATCGACCGTGTGCCGGGTCAGGCGCACAGCAGCGCGTTTCGGCAGTTCACCCGCGAGCCCGGTGTCCGGTTGCGATTCGCGGCGCTCATCTGCTCCGCGACCGAGTCGGTCTTTCTCAAGCGCGCCCTGCTCCTGTCGTCGCCGATCACGACATTCCTCATCTGGACCGTACTCTGCTTCGCAATCGCCGCGATGGCCGCGGTGCTCCGTCGAAGGGGCATCGCCGGTGAAATGACGCGTCTCGGCAGTGAATGGCGTACCCTGCTCTGGTTGACCGCCACCACCGGATTGATGCAGCTGACAACGCTGCTGACGTTCGGGAAACTGCAGGTTGGTTACTCGCTCGCACTGTTCCAGCTCTCCACGCTGCTGACCGTCTACCTGGGCCATCGCTACTTCCAGGAGCGCAACATCCCGCGCCGCCTGCTTGGCTCGCTGGTCATGGTGATTGGCGCGATACTCATCGTGACGTTCGGGCGCCGCGGGTGAGGTCACCGAGGTGCCCTCCAGACAGCCGGCCGCAGCCCGGGATTTACCAGTCGCGGTCTCGGCTCGTTCTCCACCGGAGCTCAACGGTTGCGGAGAGGGAGCCTTGATGAGATGATCCGCGGCGACCATGCTGACGGCATCTAAGCCATGATTCACTGCCTGGAGGTCTTCAATGGACGTCGCTGAAATCGGCAGAAGCTACGCGGTCGGGTGGGGTGCGCTGGCGCTCATCAACGCAGGCCTGGCGGAGGCCAAAGGCCGCAGCCGGCTGGTGTGGTTCCTGGTCTCCCTGCTTCTTGGCCCGGTCGCGACCTTTATCATCGTCATCACCGATCACCCCAAGGTGCCGCCGTCCTCCGGGACACCCTGATTCGAGACCGACCTTACGCGCACCTGCTGTCGACCGCGAACGCGCAGCAGCGCCTCAGCTGACATTGGTGCAGAAAGCAGCCGACCGGCCGTGACAGGACTTCCCCGTGTAACCCGCCGCCGCTCCGCCATCTCCGGCTGGGGCGTCTATGCCGCCCAGCCCATCGCCGAAGACACCCAAATCGTGGAATACAAGGGTGCCCTGATCTCGCAGGCCGAGGCCTGGCGCCGGGAGCTTCGCTACCTGCCCCGGCAGCGAATCTGGATCTTCACCATCAATACGCGCTGGGCCCGCGACGCAGCGGTGGGGGGTAACGTGGCGCGCTATGTCAACCACGCCTGCCGTCCCAACTGCTACGTGGACATCGTCGGCCACACCATCTGGATCCGCGCCTCGCGTGACATCCGGAAGGGCGAGGAACTGACCTACGATTACAACACCGAGGGTGTCGCCGGGATCCCGTGCCGCTGTCGTCCGCGGTGCC
>JBKJRJ010000462.1:0-2597 GCA_046594705.1 Vicinamibacterales bacterium | reverse complement strand
ATCATCGCCGGCGGCGTCATCAATACGGTGTTCATCGTGCGCGAGATTCGCAGGAACGAGCAGCACGATTCCTTCATCAATGCCGTCACCCACGAGTTGAAGACGCCGGTGGCCTCGATCAGGCTCTATCTGCAGACGCTGCAGTCGCGTGAGCTGGACGACGCCAAGCGGCGCGACTTCTACCGGATCATGCTGGAGGACAGCGACCGGCTGCTCCACACCATCGACCAGGTGCTGCGTGCCGGTGCGACCGGGTCGGTCCTGCGCCGGAGCGCCAAGGTGCGGCTCGACCTCGGACAGATCGCGCGCGAGTCCGTCGATCTGGCGCGCACCCGCTTTCACCTGGGCCCCGAGGCACTCGAGTACGTCGAGCACACGGCCAACGCCACCGTGCTGGGCGACAGCGAAGAGCTCAAGGCCGCGGTGTGGAACCTGCTGGACAACGCGGTGAAGTATTCGCCGGGTGAGGTCAGGATCCGCGTGGAGCTCGACGAGTTGCACAATAACCGGGTGGCCGTCCGCGTCATCGACAGCGGCGTCGGGATTTCGCCCGCGGAACTGAAGCGCATCTTCAAGCGGTTCTACCGGGTGCCGCCGAGCGTGGCGGTGCGAGCCAAGGGCAGCGGCCTCGGTCTCTTCATCGTCCGATCCGTGGCGAAGAAGCACGGCGGCAAGGCGTTCGCCCAGAGCGCGGGCGAGGGTCAAGGCAGCACGTTCACGCTGCAGCTGCCTTCGGCGCCTGTGTCGGCATGATGGCCCCGCCGATGCCGCAGCGCGTCATGATCGTCGAGGACGAGCAGCACCTGGCGGAGGGGCTGCGTTTCAATCTCGAGGCCGAGGGTTTCGACGCGGAAGTGCAGGACAACGGCGATCGCGCGCTGGCGCGTCTGCTCGATCCGGCGCAACACTTCGACCTGGTGGTACTCGACGTCATGCTGCCGGGCAAGGACGGTTTCACGGTGGTCCGCGAGCTGCGCCAGCGGAAACATTTCGTGCCCGTCCTGATGCTGACCGCGCGGGGGCGGCCGGAGGACGTGCTGAACGGCTTTGCCGCGGGCGCGGACGATTACCTTGCCAAGCCGGCCGAGCTCGCGATCCTGCTGGCGCGGATCGGCGGACTGTTGCGCCGCAGCGCCTGGAGCCATCAGCGGTCCGAGGCGCGTGCGGCCACGAGCGAGCCGCAGCATGACCGCTTCACCTTCAGTGGCAAAACCATCGACTTTGATACGCTCGAGCTGTCGGTCGAGGATCGCGTCCTCCAGCTCACACTGATGGAGGCGAACTTGCTACGGTATCTGGTCGAACACGAGGGCAAGGCGATTTCGAGGAAGGCGATGCTGGAGCACGTCTGGGGCCTTCACGAAGACACTGACACGCGCGCCATCGACAACTTCATCGTGCGGCTGCGACGTTACATCGAGTCCGAACCAGGCAAGCCGAAGCACCTGATCACGATTCGCGGCGTCGGCTACCGCTTTACAGCGAGTCCGGATACATGACGGTGTTGCTCCTCGTCCTTGCGCTGGCGGCCGCCCAGTCGGCGGCGCCGCTGTCGGGTGTCGTGACGGATCCAACCGGCGCGGTGGTTGTCGGCGCGACCGTCACCGTGACGGTCGCCGGCACCCGCCAGCACCTCGTGTCCGCCGGCGACGGCAGCTGGACGGCGTCGGTGCCGCCCGGGCACACGTCCGCCGTCGTCCGCATCGCCGCGCCCGGATTTGCGCCGACTGAACGCGCCGTCACGCTGCCGGCACCCGCCGTGCGCGTTGAGCTCCGGCCTCAGGGGATCGCCGAATCCGTCACGGTGTCAGCGGAGACGTCCACCGAGAGGCTCGCGATCGAAAGCAGCGTGACGTCCATCGACCGTTCGGCAATCGCGGCGGCGCCCGCGCTCCGGCTCGACGATCAGCTTCGCTCCGTCCCGGGCTTCAGCCTGTTCCGCCGCACCTCGTCGGCCGTGGCCAACCCCACCACGCAGGGGGTGACTCTGCGTGGCCTCTCGGCGTCCGGCGCGAGCCGCACGCTCGTCGTGGCCGACGACGTGCCGCTGAACGATCCGTTTGGCGGCTGGGTCTACTGGGATCGCGTCCCGATGGCGGCGCTCCAGCGCATCGACGTGATTCGCGGCGCCGCGGGCGACATTCATGGCAACGATGCGCTCGGCGGCGTCATCCGCCTGACGACCCGGACGACGCGCGGCGCCGAAGCCTGGTTCGACGGCGGTTCGCGCGGGACCATCCGCGGCTCCGGCTACGGCGCCTTCTCACGCACCGGCTGGCTGGGCGGTGCGTCCGCGGAAATGATGACGACCGACGGCTACGTGGTCATTGCGCCCGAGGCGCGCGGGCCTATCGATGTGCCCGCCGACTCGAACAGCACGTCGGCGATGGGGTGGTTGGGCGGCTCGCGCGGCTCGTTCCAGGCGACGGCGCGAGGCGGCTATTTCGACGAGGACCGTGGCAATGGCACCCCCGGGCAGCTCAACGCCACGGTGACGCGGTGGTCGGGTGTCAACGCTCACGGCCTGCTGGCCGGCGGCGTGTGGGACGCCCGCGGCGACGTCAGCGTGAACAACTACCGGCAGACCTTTTCCGCGG
>JBKJRJ010000401.1:0-24158 GCA_046594705.1 Vicinamibacterales bacterium | reverse complement strand
CCCTCGACGGCCGTGCCGGTTTCGGCCGCGTTGAGCAGGTCTTCCAGCTCCTTCTGCAGATCGGCAGGGAGGGAGGTGAGCGGCTCGACGGCCTTGGCGCGCGCGCTGGCGGCCGTGCCGGCCCCATCAGCGTGGACCGCCGCCCGGCCCGGCACCCACAACGTCAGGGTCACCGCTGCGAGGGCCATCAGCACGCTGGCGAATTTGGCGCGGCCCGCCCCGACGGCGGGGTAGAGACGCGTCCAGTCCACGGCGTCCACGCGCGCCGCGGCGCGGGCGAGGTGCAGGTCGATCCAGGGGTCGTTGGTGTCGCGCGCCTCGAACCAATGCGCGCTGCGGAGCTCGCCACCGAGGCCGGCGTGCGCGTCGATCGCCGCCGCGGTGGCGTCGGACACGTGGCGCTCGCGGCGCGCGGCCAGGAGGTAGGCGGCGAGGGCCGCACCGCCGAGCGCGAGGGCGGCGAGCGGAACGGCGGGCGGCCACTCGGCCCAGCGGCCGGCGGCGGCGACCGCGACGCATATCGCAGTGATGGCGGGGGCCGCGCGCCAGAACCGGCGGCCCGCGTCGCGTGACCGCCTGAGCCGATCGGCGCGCGCGACACCCGCGCGGACGATGGGACCAGCGGCAGGCATGCGCGTTATTGTATCGGGATTAAGGGCTCGGGTCGGAATACGTCTCAGCCACACGACACGCACGTCAGACCCTGGCCGCCATCACGCTGCGCTCGTAGGTTCGCACCTCGTCGAGCCACTGGCTGCCACGCGCAACGCCGGCGGTCGCGCAGTAATGATCCCAGACCGCGCCCCAGGGGAGTCCCTTGATTTCCTCCTGCAGCGCCAGGCGCGCCGTGTAATCGGCCGCCGCCTCGTACTCGCGCAGCCGGTCGATCGGCTCGATCAACGCCTTGAGCAGCGCCTTGAGCGTGTTGCGCGTGCCGATCACCCATGCGGCCACGCGATTGATGCTGGCGTCGAAGTAGTCCAACCCGATGTGCGTTCTCTGGAGAAAGTCGCCGCGCACGAGCTCCTGGGCGATGGCCTCCAGCTCGTCGCCGAGGACGACGACGTGGTCGCTGTCCCAGCGCACGCCCCGGCTGACATGCAGCAGGATTTCAGGGAGGAACGTCATGATCGCGCTGATCTTGTCGGCGATGGTCTCGGTCGGATGGTAGTGGCCGGTGTCCAGCGTGCAAAGGATCCGGCGGGACAGCGCGTAGGCGAGATAGAACTCGTGCGATCCCACGGTGTAGCTCTCGCATCCGAGTCCGAACAGCTTGCCTTCGACGGCGTCGAGGTTGCACGCCGGGTCGAGCGCCTCGGCGAACACCGCGTCCAGGGACTGCGTCAGCCGTTCCCTCGGGCCGACGCGGTCCACCGGCGTGTCCTTCATCCCGTCGGGGATCCACACGTTGGTGACGCACGGCGTGCCGAGCGCGCGGCCCATGCCGGCGCCGATGCGGCGGCAGGCCGCCGCGTGCCGGATCCAGAACGCGCGAATCGCCGGATCGGGATGGGAGAGCGTGAAGTTGTCGGCCGCCTTGGGGTGGGAGAAGCAGGTCGGATTGAAGTCCAGGCCGATGCCGAGCGACTTGGCCCAGTCGATCCAGCCGGCGAAGTGCTCGATGCCGATAGCGTCGCGGTCCACCCGCCGCGTCCCGAACTCGCCGTAGAACGCGTGCAGGTTGAAGCGGTGCGTGCCCGGAATGAGGGAGAGCGCCTTGGCGGCATCCCGCCGGAGCTCGTCCGGCGTGCGCGCCTTGCCCGGATAGTTGCCGGTCGCCGCGAGTCCGCCGCCGAGCGTGCCGTCCGGCTCCTCGAACCCGCCGACATCATCCCCCTGCCAGCAGTGCAGCGAAATGGAGACCGCGGCCAGGCGCCGGAGGGCCGCCTCGGTGTCGACGCCTAGATCGGCGTAGCGCTGTCTGGCGAGGGCGTACTCGGCGCCGGTGGACTCACGCGTCATAAATTCCATGCCTCCACAGAGAGCACCCGTGCACGACGCTACGGCGATTCCCCGAAGACACAAAGTCATGAAGGCACCAGGAACAAGTGGTCGGCTTGGTGTCTTCGTGTCCTGGTAATAAAATCGTCGGCTGCGTCACTCCTGCAACTCCTGCTAGAAATCGAACCGATCGATATTGGCCCTGGTGAACAGCATCGGCGCGCCCAGGATGATCTGGCCGTCTCGGATCTCAATCTGGCCCAACCGCCCAGCCGACAGCGTCCGTGCGCCTGGCGCCAGCGTGTTCCGTGCGGCGACGACGCTGGCATACACCGCCAGGTATCCCAGGTCGCGGGTGTTCCAGAGCACCACCGTCTGCACCACGCCGTCGTGGACGTACGGTTTGTTGATGTTCGGGAGCGACAGCCCGATCACGCTGACGTCCTTGCGGCCGGCCTGCCGCACCGCCTCGGCCGATCCGGGCAGCGCCGGCGCCGAGATCGCCATCAGGAGCTTCACCGCGGGGTAGACCTTCAGCAGCGTCTGCGCCTCCGCGAAGGCCTTGTCGCGATCGTCGTCGCTCGGACGGATGGTCACGAGTGTCAACCCGCTGTGCCGCGCGGCGATCCGCTTCCTGATGAAGGCGATCCACTCATTCTGGTTGGCGGCGCTGAGCGCGCCGGTGATAATCGCGAACTCCCCCTTGCCGCCGAGCAGCCGCGACGCCTCGTCGGTCAGCGCGTTGGCGATGCCCTCAGCCGTGGCCTGGTTGACGAAGAAGTCGCGCGCGTCGGGCTCGGCGTCGGCGTCCCAGGTGAGCACATGGATGCCGCGGTCGCGGGCCTTGCGCAGCACGGTGGAGATGCCCGCCCGGTTCTCGACCGCGACCGCGATGGCGTCTACCTTGCGCGTGATCCAGTTGTCGACGATCTCGTTCTGTTTCGCGGCGTCGAGGCTGGTCGGTCCGTCCCAGACGAGCTCGACATCGAGCTCGCGCGCCGCTTCCTCGGCGCCGGCCCGGCAACTGACGAAATAGGGATCGCCCTTCGCCTTGGGCATGACGCCGATCACCATGCGGCGCGGCGCGGCGGGTGGCGGCTGTCCGTCGGCGGCCCGGGTACCCGCCCCCAGCGATCGCAGCAGCGTGACGTTGGTGCCGGCCACGATCAACGCCCCTGCGATGATCGCCGCGCACAGCACCGCAACCTGACTGTTCTTCATCTCACACTCCTCCTCGGCGCCGCTGGGGGTCTTCGCAGCCGCGCGCCCGCGGCTGTAACGATCGACCGCGATGGTGGCCAGCAGCAACACCCCGGTCAGGATCCCGGTCAGCTCCGACGGCCAGGCCGCGAGGTGCAGCCCCGTCTGCAGGACGGTGAGCGCGCCCAGCCCGAGCAGCGTCCCGCCGATGGTGCCACGCCCGCCAAAGACCGACGTGCCGCCCAGCACCACCGCGGTGATCGCGTCGAGCTCGTAGCCCCGGCCGGCGTCCGATCGGGCCTGTCCCAGGTGCGCGACGTAGATGATCGCGGCGATACTCGCCACCATCCCCGACAGGACGTAGACGAGGGCCACCCGCCTGGTCACCGGGATCGCCGCGTAGCGCGCCCCCTGCGCGCTGAAGCCGATCGCGTACAAGGCGCGGCCGGCCACCGATCGGTGCAGCAGCACCCCATAGGCCGCGACGATCAGCACGAACACCGGTAGTTGCGCCGGCACCACGCCGCCCAGATAGCCCTGGCCGAGGAAGAGGAACCCCGGGGCGAACCCGGTGTAATTGACCGCGCCTTCGGTCATCCCCTCGGCTATGCCGCGGAACAGCGAGAACGTCCCCAGCGTGACGATCAGCGCCGGCAGCTTCAGCTTCGCGATGAGGAGCGCATTGAGCGCTCCGCCGGCGCATCCCACCATCACGGCACACCCCGCCGCCAGCGGCAAGGGCAGCTGCCAGACCTGAGCGGCGGCGCCAAAGGCGACCGCCGCGAGACCCATCATGGAGCCGACCGACAGGTCGATGCCGCCGCCGACCATGATCGGTGTCAGCGCCACCGCGAGCAGTCCGAGTTCGACGCTGAACCGCGTCATCTCGAAGAAGTTCCCGAGCGTGAAAAAATTCGGCGCGATGAGCGAGAAGAAGATGGTCTCGGCAGCCAGCACCAGCAGGAGCACCCATTCGCCGTTGGGAAACCACCGACGTCGCCAGGAAGACATCCCGCTACGCTCGCACCGGAACCGCGGGGGCGCCGACGCGCCTGGAGACAGGAGCGCGGACGCCGTCAACGGCGATGGCGATCAGGATGATGCCGCCTTGAATCGCCCGCTCCCAGTACGCGCTGACGCCAAGAAACGTGAGCGCCGGACCGATGGCCGCCAGCAAAATGACCCCGAGGACGGTGCCCGCGATACTGCCGGTTCCGCCGGTGACCGACGCGCCGCCGACCACGACGGCCGCGATCACCTTCATCTCCAGGCCAATGCCGGCGTTGCTGGGAATCTGATTGAAGCGGACCGCGTTGAGCACCGCGGCGAGCCCGGTCAGCGTCCCGAGTATCGTGAACACCAGCCATTTCACCGCGGACGGGTTGAGACCGGCGAGACGCGCGGCGCCCGGATTCGAACCGGTCGCATAGACCGCCCGGCCGGCAGCGAGGTGCCGCAGGCCCCAGGCGAACGCCACCGTCAGGACGACTGCCACGGCCGCCGCGACGAAGGGGAACGCGCGTTGGGTCAGCCCGAGCCACTGGAACGCGCGCGGCAGGTCCTGCACCCACGCGCCGCCGGTCGTCCAGCGCAGACCCTCACGCAGCGCCGTCATGGTCGCCAGTGTCACCACGATCGACGGAATGCCGAGGTAGGCCACCAGCGAGCCGTTCAGCGATCCGAGTCCGGCGCCGATCAGGCAGGCGGCCACACCCGCCAGCCAGACCGGCAGATCGGACTTCGAGAGCATGCCCGCGGCGATGCCGCAGATGGCAAAGACGGAGCCGACCGAGATGTCGATCTCGCCCGTCACGATGACCAGCGTCATGCCGAGCGCGATCAGCAGCACCGGCAGGTTCGCCAGGAACATGTCCCCCAGGTTGCCGGCGGAAAAGTATCCAGGCGCGGCGGCGGCGAGCACCGCGGCCAGCGCGGCAATCGCGCCCGCGACCGAGATTTCGCGTGACCGGGTCGTCGCCATTCAGGGTGCCACCGGCGTTGCGGGCCGCTCCAGCGCGAGCGCGATGATCGCGTCCTGCGTCGCTTCCGCGCGGGACAGCACGCCGCTGATCGTCCCGGCGTGCATCACGGCCACCCGATCGCTCATGCCCAGGATCTCAGGCAACTCCGACGAGATCATGATGATCGCGAGCCCGCGTTCGGCCAGCTCCTGGATGAGCGTGTGGATCTCGGCCTTCGCGCCGACGTCCACGCCCTGGGTGGGTTCGTCGAGGATGAGGATGGCCGGCTCCGTCGCCAGCCAGCGCGCCAGCGCGACCTTCTGTTGATTGCCTCCCGACAGCGCGCCGACGTCGGTCGCGACTGACGGTGCCTTGATGCGTAGACGCTCGACGTAGCCTTCCGCCGACCGCCGTTCAGCCGCCCGGTCGATCAGGCCATGCGATGAGACCGCAGTGAGACTGGCCAGCGACGCGTTTGCGGCGATCGGCATCTCGAGCACCACGCCGTGCTGGCGGCGGTCCTCCGGCACATAGGCCAGCCCGCATCGGATGGCGTGCGACGGCGACTCGATGCGAACCGGCTCGCCATGGAGGAGCAGATCGCCGCCGTCGGCAGGCGCCAGGCCGAACAACGTTTCCGCCAGCTCGGTCCGTCCCGATCCCACCAGGCCGGCAAGGCCCAGCACCTCACCGCGCCTCACGCTGAGCGAGACGTCATGAATGCCCAGCGCGCGATTCGACAGGTGGCGCAGCTCAATGGCCACGGCCCCGGGCGCGACGGGCCGCTTGGGAAACACCTCGGTCAGCGGGCGCCCGACCATCGCCTGGATGAGGGCCGCCCGGTCGATCGTCGCGCTGTCGCGCGTGACCGCGGTGGCGCCGTCCCGGAGCACGGTGACCCGATCGCTCACGGCGAACACCTCTTCGAGGCGATGGGAGATGTAGATGATCCCGGCGCCTCGCTGCCGCAGCATCCCGATCACGCCGAACAGGCGCGTGACCTCGTCGTCCATCAGCGCCGCGGTCGGCTCGTCCATGATGACGATCCGTGCGTCGCCGCCGACCGCCTTGGCGATCTCGACCATCTGCTGCTCGGGCATGCTGAGCGTGTCGGCGAGCCGATCGGGGTCCATCCCGGCGCCGATCTCGTCGAGCAGGGCGCGCGCCCGCCGGTGCCGGGCCGGCCACCGCACGCGCCGCCACAGCCCTCCGGGCTCGAGCGCGAGGGCGAGGTTCTCCGCGACGGTGAGATGCGGGAAGAGCGACGGCTGCTGGTAGATGGCGGCGATGCCGAGCGAGCGGGCGAGCGCGGGGGTCATGCGGGGCACGGCGCGTCCAGCGACGGTGAGCGTGCCGGCGTCGGGCTGTTCCGCCCCGGTCATGATCCGGATCAGCGTGGATTTGCCCGCGCCGTTCTCGCCGACCAGGGCATGGACCTCCCCGGCCCGCAAATCGAACGAGACGCCGCGCAGCGCGCGGACGCCCTCGAACGACTTGGTGATAGCGGACGCCGAGAGCAACACGTCCGGCACGCCGCCGCGATCATAGCGGAGTTGGCCGGTCAGGCGTCGCCCGCAGGGACTCGGTTCCCGTCGATTTTCTTGTGCTGCATCGAGGTCGTTCGAAGGCGTTGTGGCTCAGTCTAAAATGTCTTGAGTCCAATGTTTTTGAACTCGACCTTCATCGGCTCGCCCACGTGCAGCTGGAAACCGATCAGGCCTTTCAGCGCGCGCCCCTTGGTGTCGTCGTCCACCAGGACGCTGGTCACGTGGCCGTTGAGGATCTCGGTGATCATATTGCCGCGCGCGATGATGTGGACCTGGTTCCAGTCGTGCTGCTTGACGATGGCCTTGAGCGCGTCTTCGGTTGTCTGGAGCGCGCCGACGACCCTCGGACCGCCCCCCTCGGGAATATAGTTGAACTGCCCGCGCATCGCGAGAAACCCGCGGCCGCGTTCCTCGTAGATCTGACCGGTGTAGCGGTTGTCGATGTCGATGTCCGCCTGGTAGCCCTTCATGACCCACTTGCCCTGGATCGGGCCGCCGCGGCCGGCGGTCTCCGTGCCGGCGGGCAGGTGGCTGCTGCGGATCTGGATGCCGCTGTTGGTGGCGCTGATGCGATACTCGAGCTTCAGCTCGAAATCGCCCGGCTCGCCGCCGCGCCAGATGACGAACGTGTTCTCGGTCAGCTTGTTCTCGGCGGTGGTCTGCCCGACGATGGCGCCGCCCTCGACCCGCCAGAACGTCGGGTCGCCGTCCCAATCCTTCATCGTGCGGCCGTCGAAGATCGCGTTGAAGCCATCGCGGTTTTCAAAAGGCAGCAGCTGCGGGCCGCGTGGCGCTCCACCGCGGCCGGCGGCCTGACCGGCCGGCGGCCCCGCCGGAGGCTGTGCCGCGGGTGGCTGCTTGGCGCCCGCGGTCGGCGTCTGTCCGGCGGCGGTCGCGCCAGCAGCGAAAACGGTCAGCACGACGGCGGTGGCGATTCTGGCGATCATGTGATGCGCTCTCCTCTAAGACGGTTACCTGAATGCGAGCTGGATGACGCGCGGATCGTTCGACGGCGTCTCCATCACGCTACCGAACTGCGCGCTCCCGTCACGTCGCGCCGCGCGGCGCGGCGCCGACCGTTTCCCACTGCCGGCTGCGTGCCGACTTCAGCACCGCGTCGGTGACGTAGTCGGTGGCGAGTCCATCCCGGAACGTGGGCGCCAGGCTCTTGCCTTGTGCGGCGGCCGTCACGAAGTCCGCGAACTGGTGGATGAAGGTGTGCTCGTAGCCGATCTGGAGCCCCGGCACCCACCAGTGCTTCATGTAGGGTTGATCGCCGTCGGTGACGTGGACGTTGCGCCAGCCGCGGACCCGTCCCTCGTCGGCATGGTCGAAGTACTGGATGCGATGGAGATCGTGGAGATCCCAGGCCGCGGAGGCCTGCTCCCCGTTGATTTCCAGCGTGTTGAGCGCCTTGTGCCCGCGCGCGTACCGCGTCGCCTCGAAGGTGGCGGTCGAGCCGTTCTCGAAGCGGCACAGAAAGGCGCACGCGTCGTCGATACCGACCGGTTGCACGGCGCCGGTCAGGCTGTGCGTCCGCTCCTTGATGAAGGTCTCCGTCATCGCCGTCACTTCGGTGATCGGACCGTTCAGCCAGAGCGCGGTGTCGATGTTATGGGCGAGCAGGTCGCCGGTGACGCCACTGCCGGCGACCGAGACATCGAGCCGCCACAGCCCCTCGCCGCCCTGGGGGAGGTCCGCGGAGATTGTCCAGTCCTGTAGAAACTTGGCGCGGTAGTGGAAGATGCGCCCGAGCTTTCCTTCGTCGACGAGCTGCTTGATCATCGTGACGGCGGGCACCCGGCGGTAGTTGTACCACACGGTATTGGGGACGCCGGCCTGCTCGACCGCGGCCGTCATCGCCTGGGCTTCGGCGGCGTTCCGCCCGAGCGGCTTCTCGCACATCACCATCTTGCCGGCTGCGGCTGCGGCGATGGCGATCTCGTGGTGGGTGTCGTTCGGGCTGGCGATGTCGATGACGTCGATGTCCTTCCGGCTGACCAGGTCGCGCCAGTCGGTCGCGTACGACTCGTAGCCCCAGTTGGCGGCGAAGGCCTTGACGCGCGCCTCGTTGCGCGCGGCCACTGCCTTCAGCACCGGCCGCCATGGCAGATCGAAGAACCGCGGCGCCTGCAGGAACGCATTCGAATGCGTCCGCCCCATGAACCCGTAGCCGACCAGGCCGATGTTGAGCTGCTTCATACCCGATTAGTCCCAGCCGTGCGCGTCGCGCACGGACTTCATGACGCCGAGGATGTCGTTCCAGGTCTTCTGCTCGGTCATCACCGCGTTGGGGAACATGCAGCCGTCCCAGCAGATGTGCTGAAAATTGCGAGTGGGGGCGCCCTGGCGATCGCGCAGCCAGAAGCCGGCGTGCGTGACGATGTCGAGCTTGCCGTTGGGATCGAAAGGCAGGCAGTGCCGTCCGGTCTTGTCATGCGAGCCCGAGCCCTTGACGGTGCCGTCGTTCTGCGCGACGTGAAAGTCGATCGTCCACTCGCGCAGCGCGTCGGTCATCTTCCGCAGACCGGCGTCGAGGGCTTCGCGGTCGGACCAGTCGAATCCCTCCGGCAGGATGCGGTCGTCGGGCGCGTTATAGCCCATGGTGAAGAGCAGCGTATGGGCCATGTCGGCCTGGAAGCCGACGGTTTTCGGCCGATTGATCAGCTCGAGCAGCTCGAGGCTGCGCGTCACGCTGTGCATGCCGCCCCAGCAGATCTCCCCCTCGATGGCCAGCCGCTCGCCGGTGGACTCGGCGATGTCGGCCGCCTTGCGGAAGGTCTCGGCGATTTTCGACGTGTTGCCAGCGGGGTCCTTGGCCCACTCGGCCGGGCTGGCCGCCGAGTCGATGCGGATGACGCCGTAGCGGCGGATGCCGAGGTCTTCGAGCTTGCGGCCGATGGCGCACGCCTTGCGCACCTGCGTCAGGAACGCCTTTTGTTCGCCGGCGTCGCCCATGGCGGAACCGCCGCCGGTCGGCGGCCAGACCGGTGCGACCAGCGATCCGACGACCAGGTTCTTCGCGCGGATCTTGTCGGCCAGCCGCTGGAGGTCGTCGTTGGTCGAGTCGATGCTGACGTGCGGATCGAACAGGAACAGATCGACGCCGTCGAACCGCGTGCCGTCCACCACCGCGTTCGCGGTCAGGTCCAGCATCGTGTCAAGGTCGATGGTGGGCTCGCCGTCGGGGCCGCCCTTGCCGACCAGGCCCGGCCACATCGCGTTATGAAGGGCTGGTTTCTTGTGAGTCGCCGCCATGGAACTCCCGTCGTTTGCAGATCGTGGTTAGTCGTTCGTTCGTCGTTCGTGGTCAGTCGGTGGTCGTTCGGTGAACCACCAACCACCAACCCCCAACGCTCAGCGCTTCGGGGCCGCTGAATTCCCTGGCCCGAAATGCTTCAGCATCACCAGCGGGTCGGTCTCGCTGCGGTTCTCGATGCGGACGCCGCCGGTCGCGGCCTCCACCGTCACGAACAGCTCGTCTTCCGTCATCTGGCCGAACCGGATCATCGCGGGCGTCGAGACCGGCAGGCCGCCGACGCTGCCGTGGCCCTGGGTCAGGATGATGCCGTAGGCGGCGGCGTCCGTGATCGTGACGCTCCGCTTCGGGAGCACCGTCAGCTCCTTCGCCGAGTACCAGGGGGTGCCGTAGGTGACCCAGACTTCACGGTAGCCCTCGGCCTCGGTGGCCGCGAACGGCTGCACCGGTTTCGGCTGGTAGCGGTTGCTCTCGCCGAACCGCGGGTTCACGTTGGCGTCCCAGTCGAGCATGCTGATGATGTAGTCGAGGTCCTGGTGCTGCTCCGGCGGGACGTCCTTGACCAGCAGATCCCACGGCGTGATGCGCCCTTCGACCTCCGACTGGAACATGGCGAACACGTCACTGTTCACCTGAGGCTCGTAGGTGAGCAGAGACCCCGGCGCGTGCAGGATGCCGGGATCGATCTGCCAGCCGGTGCCGCGCTCGAGGCGGTAGGCGCGCGAGAGATACGTGATGCCGTTATCCCCCTTGTTCCAGTTTTCGAGGCAGCGCCGCACGTCCTCCTTCGTGGTCCCCGGCTCGAGGCCCATGAAGGTGTGCGGATAGTTGTTGTCGGTGGGGTTGTACTGCGGAGGGAAGTAGTACGCCTCGGGCTTGCCCCGGCGTCCGACGCGCCTGGCATCGGCGTCGCTCTGGTGCATGTGGTGAGGGATGGCGCCCATGTTGTCGAAGAACTTGCAGAGCAGGTTCCAGCCTTTCTCCCGCGCCATGACCTCCGTCCCGAGCAGCAGGTCGCCGGCCTGGTCCACCGCGTCTTTCAATAAGAAGCGGCCGCCTCCTTTGAGCCGGATGTAGCTGAGGCCCTCATCCGCGGGGGTGCCGGGGCCGTTATCGGCGTTGGTGGTGGACGAGAACCAGCGTTCGTTGATGCCGCCGCGGTGGCCGCCGAAGGCATAGAGGTCGTCGGGGTGGAGCCGCAGGCGCCGTCCGGGATGCATGAACGCGCGCGGCACCCACGAGGGCTCCAGCCGGAGCAGCCCGTGTCCCTCGCCAAGGGCATCCTGAATGGCGGATCGATTCATCATGGACGCTCACGATATAGCCTGGCCGCATGGCTCGCAACCCTGAACACCCAGCCGGGCGGCGTTTCACATGGCGAAATCAGGCGCACTCGGGCCGCGGCCTCGGGCGGCGCACCAGGCTCCTTGGCGGCTGGACGGGGCGGCTGGTGGCCGGCGACCCGTTCCACAGCGCAAAACACGGCGGCCAGCGCGAAAGGTCTGCGCCGCCCGGGGCCGGCCGCGTATGATCGTAGACCCATCGCATGGGTGCCCATTTCCTGGCCTTCGATCTCGGTGCCGAAAGCGGTCGCGCGATGTCGGGCCACCTGCGTGCCGGCGTCCTCACGCTCACGGAAGTCTGCCGCTTCGCCAACGAGCCGGTGCGGGACCACGGCGCCTTGTGCTGGGACGTCGGGGAGTTGTGGCGGCACATGCAGCGGGCGCTCGACCAGCTTGGGACCGGCGGGCCGCGGCTCGACAGCCTCGGGGTGGACGCGTGGGGTTGCGACTACGGACTGCTCGGCGAGGGGGGCGCTCTCCTCGGCAATCCCTACCACTATCGCGACCCGCGCACCGACGGGGTCATGGAGGCGGCGTTCAGCCGGGTGCCTCGCGCGCACATCTACGACGTCACCGGAATCCAGTTCCTCAGTTTCAACACGCTCTATCAGCTGATGGCGGCGTCGCGCGCCACCCCACAACTGCTCGAGGCGGCGACCGGCTTCGGCACCGTCCCCGACATCCTCAATTACTGGCTGACGGGCGAGCTGCGCGCCGAATATACCAACGCGACCACCACGCAGATGGTGGACGCGCGCGCGCGCCGGTGGGCCACGGACCTGCTGGACGACCTCGAGGTGCCGACGCGGCTGTTGCCGCCGCTCATCGAGCCCGGTACCGTGCTCGGTCCGCTCAAAGGATCGGTGCCGGCGGCGCTGGCCGGTACGCCGGTGGTCGCGCCGGCCTGTCATGACACCGGCTCGGCCGTGGCGGCGGTCGCCGCCCACGGCGGCCGTGCCTTTCTCAGCTCCGGCACGTGGTCGCTGCTCGGCACCGAGGTGCCGCGTCCCGTCATCACGCCGCGCGCGCTCGAGGCCAACTTCACGAACGAAGGAGGCGTCTGCGGGACGACCCGGCTGCTGAAGAACATCGGCGGCCTCTGGTTGCTGCAGGCCTGCCGCCGCGGCTGGGCGCGCGACGGGCGGGCCTATCAATATGGCGAGCTGATGGACGCGGCGTCCGAGGCGCGGCCTGCGTTCAGCTCCTTGTTCGATCCCGACGATCCGTCCTTCCTGCATCCGCCCGACATGCCGGGGGCCATCGCGCAGTACTGCCGGCGCACCGGCCAGCCCGAGCCCGACGGCCCGGCAGCCTTTACCCGCGCGATCCTCGAGAGCCTCGCGTTCAAATACCGCGTCGTGCTCGACGCGCTCGAGGCGCTGACTGGCACGCCGATCGCCGAGATTCAGATTGTCGGCGGCGGCTCGCGCAACCGGCTGCTGAACCAGTTCACCGCCGATGCGACCGGCCGGGTCGTCCTCGCCGGGCCGATCGAGGCGACCGCGCTCGGCAACATCGCGATGCAGATGGTGGCGACCGGCGCGGTGAGCACCATCGCCGAGGCTCGCCGTATCATTGAACATTCCTTTCCGGTGGACCGGTTCGTCCCGGCCGCCGGCGATCGCTGGGGCGCCCAGTACCGGCGCTTCCAGAACTATGTGGAGCTGACCTGTGTCTGATACTTCGGCGAACGAGATCACCCTGTTGCAGAACCTCTGGGACGACCGCGCGGCGTCGGCCCTGGCGTCGAACCCGCTCGAGCTGCTGCGTTACCGCTCCAACCTGCTTGGCGAAGACCTGCGCATCACCAACTTCGGCGGCGGCAACACCAGCTCCAAGTTCGATCTGCCTGATCCGCTGACCGGCGAGCCGCGCCGCGTCATGGCGGTGAAGGGCAGCGGTGGCGATCTGCGGTCGATCGCGTCAGGCGGGTTCGCCCTGCTCTATCTCGACCGGCTGGAGGCGCTCATCGCACGCTATCGCGGCGAAGCGCACGAGGACGAGATGGTCGGGTTGTACCCGCTCTGTGCCTTCGGCGACAGCCGCGTCGCCGCGTCGATCGACACGGCGCTCCACGCCTTCCTGCCGTTTCCACACGTCGATCACCTGCATCCCGACTGGGCGATCGCCCTCGCCGCAAGCGCGAACGGCGCCACCAAACTGATCGAGTTCAACCGCCAGTACGGGCGCAAGATCGCCTGGGTCCCGTGGCAGCGCCCCGGTTTCGAGCTGGCGCTGATGCTGCAACAGGCCGTCGCGGCGCAACCGGGCTGCGACGGCATCATCCTGGGCGGCCACGGGCTGTTCACGTGGGGCGCGACCCAGCACGAGTGCTATGTGAGCAGCGTCCGGACCATCGATCAGATGGGGACGTTCATCCAGCAGCACGAACGCCGCTCCAGCCGGCCGCGCTTCGGCGGTCCTGCCGTCACCGCCACGGTCGCGGACCCCGAGTCGGCGATCGCGGAGATCTTTCCCTACCTGCGCGGCGCGGTGTCGTCGAACCGCCGCGTGATCGGGCACGTCGACTCGTCCGGCGAGGCGCTCACGTTCGCCAACTCGGCGTGGGCCGAGCCGTTGTGCGGGCTCGGGACGAGCTGCCCCGATCACTTCCTGCGCACCCGCATCTCGCCGATGTTCATTGCCTGGAACCCCGCCACCGAGGACGCGGCCACGCTCCGCCATCGCATCGACGACCGCATCGTCCGCTACCGTGACGACTATGCGAAGTATTACCGCGCGTTTGCCGAGCCCGGCTCGCCGGCGCTGCGCGACAGCAACCCGTCGGTCGTCGTGATCCCGGGCCTTGGACTGTTCGGCTTCGGCAAGGACAAGCGCGAGGCGCGCATCACGACCGAGTTCTTCGTCAACGCCATTCATGTCATGCAGGGGGCGAACGCCCTCGAAGGCGAGGCGGCGCCGGAGGGACTGCTGCCGCAGGTGCGGCGAGCGGAGCAGGCGGGAGAGTTCAAGACCTTCCGCAACTACGTGGCGCTGCCGCGGCTCGAAGCGTTCCGCATCGAATACTGGGCGCTCGAGGAAGCCAAGCTCCAGCGCATGCCGCCGGAGAAGGAGTTCAGCCGCAAGGTCGTCGTCGTGATCGGCGGCGGGAGCGGTATCGGCAAGGAGGTCGCGCTGCAGGTGGCGAAGCGCGGCGGACACGTGGTGGTGGCCGACGCGAACGGCGCCGCCACCACGGCGGTCGCGGCGGAGGCCGCGGCGCTGTCGTCGAAGGAGATGGTGCAGGCGGCGACGCTCGACCTCACGGCGCGCGACACCATCGCGGCAGCGCTGCGCGCGGTGGTGTTGCAGTTTGGCGGCTTCGACTCGGTCGTCAACACCGCCGCGATCTACCCGACGCCGGACCCGTCGGTGCCGGCGGAAAGCGTCTGGGCCCGGACGCTGCAGATCAACGTGACGTCCAATTTCGTGCTGGCGCAGGAGGCCGCGAAGATCTTGAAAGCGCAGCAGCTGCCGGCCTCGATGGTCCTGACGAGCTCGGCCAACGCGCTGGTGCCCAAGGCGGGCAGCGAGGCGTACGACGTCAGCAAGGCGGCGATCAACCACCTGATCCGGGAGCTCGCGATCGGGCTCGGCCCGCTGGTGCGCGTCAACGGCGTCGCGCCGGCGACGGTGATCGCGGGGTCGTCGATGTTCCCGCGCGACCGCGTCATCGTCGCGCTCAACAAGTACAGCCTGCCGTTTGACGAGAGCGACTCAGACGACCGGCTGCGCGACCGGCTCGCGGAGTTCTACGCCCAGCGCACCATCACGCGGCGGCCGATCCTGCCGATCGACAACGCCAACGCCATCTGCTGGCTGGCGGGGGAGCAGAGCGCCAAGACCACCGGCCACGTCATTCCGGTGGACGGCGGGCTGCCGGAGGCGTTCCTTCGGTAGCCAATCCACTGGTCGTGCCTTGGTCCCTTGGTGCCTTCGCGTGAACCCGACAGACGTGACAGGGTGGAGGTCTACGCGAACGCCTGCATCAACTGATCGTTCGGATAGATGTGGTCGACATTCTCGGGCGTGACGAGCTGGTGCTTGACGAACACCGCGGGCGGCACCGCCCGTCGCTGCAGGATGTCGAGCGCCACCGCGACGATCTCGGCGCCGTATTTCTCCGGGAAGTAGGCCACCGATCCGATCAGGCGGGTGCCGGCCTGCCGCATTTCTTCGCGCCCTTCCGGCGCCGCGTTCTGCCCCATGATCGCGCAACTCTCGACCCGGCCGGCTTCCTGCATGGCGCGGAGCGCCCCGAGCGCGCTGGGATCGTTGATCGCGCCGATCAGGAATCCACCGGCGCGGCTGCCGCGCAGATGCCGGCGCATGGCCTCGAAGCTCTCGCCGAGCTTGCCGTCCCCGTCCAGATAGGTGACGTGGCAGTGCTCGAGCGCCGGATAGACTTCCTTCATGCCGACCAGCATGCCGGTCAGGCGCATGCGCGGCAGGTTGCCGGCTCGGTCGAGCGTCAGCAGGACGATTTCGTCCGCCTCGGTGTAGCGCTGCTGCTTCGCCCAGCGACCCAGGTGCCGGCCGCCGATTAACCCCGCCTCGTAGTTGTTGGCGCCGAAATAGGTCGCGCCGGGGTGCGGCACTTCGACGGCGATGAGGGGAATACCGGCTTCGCGGTACTTGGCCGCCACGATGGGCGCGACGTGCTCGTCGGTCTGGAACTCGATGACGAGGTCCACCTTCTCGCGCACGAGGACGTCGGCGTTCCGCTGCGCGATCTTGGCGTTGTAGCGGTTGTCCAGGCAGATGAGCTCGATGTTCTGCGCGGCGGCGGCGCGCTGCAGACCGGTCGAAATCTCCTTCGAGAACTGGTAGTCCGTCCCCTGCGCGGCGTAGCCAAGACGGAAGGGGCGCTGCTTGAAGGGCCGCAGGTGCGAGCGATACAGGTTTTCACCCGCCTTCTCAATCATCCCGCACCGCTCGAGCGTGTAGAGGAGCCGGAAGGTCATGCTCTTTGGCAGCCCGCTCCGCGCCGAGACCTCGCGGAGCGGCAGCGCCTCACCAGAGGAGCGGAAGGCCGACAGCAGTTGCGCCGCGTGCACGACCGATTTCACAAGGTAGGGGTCGCGCGCCGCCGGCTTGGTGTCCGCCTTGGTTCCCACGGGGGCCTCCTTCAGGATTGCGGCGGCCATTATGGCGCGTCGTTTCGCACAGCGCAACCGCCCGTTCGAGGTGCGAAACAAGGAGGAGGGGCCTCGGTGTTCATTGTGCGAGACGCCGTGACGGCAAACTGGCACTGCCCACTGCCCACTGCCAACTGTAAACTTGCGTCAGCGCACTGAACGGGGAGCCGCCGTGGTGGCGCGCAGCACGAGCGTGTGAGGCAGGGTGACGGAATCCGGGGTGTGCGCATCGTGGCCGAGAATCGACAGCAGCAGCCGCACGGTGCCTTCTCCGATGGCACGCATCGGCTGCGCGACCGTGGTCAGCGGCGGCTCGGTGTAGCGCGCGAAGCGGATGTCATCGAAGCCGACCACCGACAGTTCCCGCGGCACGCGGATGCGGGTGTGGCGCGCGTACTCGAGCACGCCGATCGCCATCTCGTCGTTGAAGCAGAAGATCGCGGTGGGCGGACGGGGTCCCGTGAGCAGGCGCTGCGCCGCCGCGGTCCCCGACTCGACCGAAAAATCCCCCCCCACCACGATCAGGTCCTCGGCTCCACGCTTCCTGGCGGTGGTCGCGGCGCCGCGCAGGCGGTCGCGGCTCAGCGGGCTGGCGAGCGGCCCGGTGACGATGCCGATGCGGACGTGCCCCAGGTCGTACAGCAGGTGCATGGCATCGGCGGCGGCGCGCGCGTTATCAATGTGGACGCTCGGAATGCCGAGGCGCGGATTGAACTCGCAGCCATTGACGATGGGGGCGCAGCGCGGCGCGGCGGCGCGGGCGAGCGCCGCGGCCGCCGGGGGGAGGCGGTGGCCGAGAAAGATCAACCCGTCCGCTCCCTTGCTGTTGAGCATCATCGCGTAGCGCTGCTCCCGGCGCTCGTCGTGCTGGGTGTCGCCAACCAGTACGGCGTAGTCGTCGCGCAGCGCGGCATCCTCGATGCCCTGGAGAATGAGCGAGAAGAACGGGTTCGAGATGTCGGGGACGGTGACGAGGAGCTTGCCGGTGCGGGACGTCCGCAGGTTCTTCGCGGTGGAATTGGGAATATAGCCCAGCAGGTCCACCGCTTGCAGCACGCGGAGCCGCGTCCTGATCGACACCACGTCCGGCCGGCTGAGGACGCGCGACACCGTGGAGGGGGACACGCCGGCTCGTTTCGCGACGTCGTAAATATTCGACACAACAGGGACTGGTGGGAAATCCGCGGCCATCGTATCCTGTGCTAGCATCGCCGGCGTCAGTGAAATCGATTTCACCCCGCCTCGCGTGAAATCCAAGAGGTATCCATGCGGCGCAATCTGACTCTGGCGGCAGCAGCCGCCATGTTTCTGTCGAGTATGTATGCGGGTGTCGGCGCGCAGGCGCCCGCCCAGCCACCCCCGGCCCAGACCCCCGCGGCGGCGGGGCAGACTCCTCCCGCGGGAGGAGGACGCCAGGGGCGCGGCACCTTTCCGGCGCAGCAGCGTACGCTCGCCGATGCCGCCACCATTGAGCGCGGCGGCACGCTTTACGGCATCAACTGCCGGCTGTGCCACGGACCCGATCTCCGTGGCGGCGACCTCGGGGGCATCAACCTGCTCCGCTCCGCGCTGGTCCTGAGCGACAAGGACGGCGAACTGATTTATCCGGTCGTTCAGGAAGGGCGGAACAACCCCGGCATGCCGGCGATGCCGCCGATCCCGCTGTCGGAGCCGGACGTCAAGGCGATCGCGGCCTATATCCACAGTGTGGCCGCGAAGGCGCCCGGCCAGGGCGGTCCGCCCCCGGGGCCGCCCGTCGTCCTCAACATCGTCACCGGCGACGCCGCCGCCGGGCAGACCTATTTTGCCGCCAACTGCGCGAGCTGCCATTCGGCGACCGGGGATCTGCAGGGCCTCGCCACGCGCTACGCGGAGCCGATGCAGCTGCAGAACACCTGGGTGTCGGGCAATGCGAGCGGCGGCCGGGGCGGACGCGGGGCCGCGGCGCCGGCGCCCGCGCGCGCCGCGAAACCGGTCACGGTCGCGGTCACCCTGGCGAACGGCCAGCGCGTCGAAGGGCGCCTGGATCGCATTGACGATTTCGTCGTGAGCCTGACGCCGGCCGACGGCGTGCAGCGCACGTTCCGCCGCGCGGGCGCGGTGCCGCAGGTGCAGATCACCGACCCGCTGGCCGGACACAAGCAGCTCTGGACGAAGTTGTCGGACAAGGACATGCACGACGTGACCGCCTATCTGGTGACACTGAAATGATTCAGACCACGCGTTTTCTGCTGGCCGCGGCGCTCGTCGTCGGGCCCGTGTTCCTCACCGCCCAGGACCAGGGCGGGCTCGACCCCGCCGCGATCCTGAAGCCGCTGGCGGAGTCGTGGCCCACCTACTCCGGAGATTATTCGGGGCGGCGCTACAGCGCGCTCACCCAGATCAACCAGACGACCGTCAAGGGCCTGGGCCTGTCGTGGGTCGCCAAGCTCACTGCCGGCCTGCCCAGCGCGCCGGGGGGCCGCGGCGGCGGCCGGGGCGGCGGCGGCGCCACGCCCGTCCTGGTCGGCGGTGAGGGCAGCGACGAGTTCGCGTTCACCGGCGCCCCCAACGTCAAGGGCACAATCCTGCAGGTCGGCGGCGTCCTGTATGTCACCGCCCCCGACAACGTCTGGGCGATCGACGCGACCGACGGCCACGAGCTGTGGCGCTACTTCTGGAAGACACGCGGCGGCACCCACATCGGCAACCGCGGCGCCGGCATGTGGAAGAACTACCTGTATTTCGAGACCCCCGACAACTACCTCGTGTCGCTCGACGCGCGGACGGGCAAGGAGCGCTGGCATGTGTCGATCGCCAGCTTCGAGGAACAGTATTTTTCGACCGCCGCACCGGTGATCGTCGGCGACCACGTGCTGGTCGGGACCGGCAATGACCTCGACATGCCCGGGTTCCTGCAGTCGTTCGACCCGGAGACCGGCACGCTGCAGTGGAAGACCTATACGGTGCCCATGAAGCCGGGCGATCCCGGTCTCGAGACCTGGCCGAGTCTCGATGCGGCGAGCCATGGCGGCGGGCAGACCTGGATTCCCGGCGCCTACGATCCCGAGACCAAGCTCTACATCATCGGCACCGGCAACCCGACGCCCGGGTATACCGGCCAGGGACGCAAGGGCGACAACCTCTACACCTGTTCGCTGGTGGCCTTCAACGTCGATAGCGGAAAAATTGTCTGGCACTATCAGACCTCGCCCCACGACACCCATGACTGGGATTCGTCGCAGACGCCGATCCTGATCGACGGCACCATCAACGGCCAGCCGCGCAAGCTGGTGTCCACCGCGGCTCGCAACGGTTACTTCTTCACCGTCGATCGCGTCACCGGCGAGCCGGTGGTGTCGTCCAAGTTCGGGACAACCACCAACTGGGCCAAAGGCATCCGCAGGAACGGCGCGCCCGATCCGGATCCGTCCAAGGAAGCCACCGTCCCCGGGTCACTGGTGTCGCCGGTCGAAGGTGGCGTGGTGAACTGGCCGCCGGCCGCGTATTCACCCGACACCGGCCTCTTCTACACGCACGAGCGCAACGGCTTCAATATCGTCTATCTGACGGAGACTGACCCGCGCGGCTCGATGGGCCTTGCCGGCAAGGCGATCGGGCAGGTCGGCGCGTGGCCGAGCGCGCTGCGCGCCATCGACTACAAGACGGGGAAGCCGGTCTGGCGTCATGAATTCCCTGGCGTGAGTGGCGCCGGCGGTGGGGTGGGGCTGCTCGCGACCGCCGGCAAGCTGGTGTTCACCGGCGACGGCGGCGGCAATCTCGTGGCGTTCGACGCGACCAACGGGACGCCGCTGTGGCACACCCGCCTCGGCTCGCTGAGCAATGCACCGCAGACCTACGCGGTCGACGGGCGGCAGCACGTGCTGGTCGCCGTGGGCGATACCTTGTACGCCTTCGCGCTGTATTAAGACGGTGAACTGCAATCGCTGACCAGATTGAGGAGCGCGTATATGTCTTTTACCAGGCGGCAATTCGGGAAACTCGCGTTGGCCGGCGTGCCGGCCACCGTCGTCCTTGGACGCGCGGAATCCATCGTTGGCGCATTCGGCGCGGGCCAGGCGCAGGCGAAGCCCAACTCCTTGATCGATGGCGTGCAGATCGGCGCCATCACCTACAGCTTCCGCAGCATGCCGGACCAAAGCGCGGAAGCGACGCTGAAGTACGTGCTGGAGTCGGGTATCAACGCCATTGAGCTGATGGGCGGGCCGGTGGAGTCCTTCGCCGGCGTGCCGAGCAGCGGGCGAGGCGGCGGGCCTGGCGGTGGCCGCGGCGCCGGCGGCGGGCGGCGTGGCGAGGGCGCCGCGGCACCCGTGTTCGACTCGACCTGGAACGGACAGCCGTGCAATGCCATCCCCCCGGCAGGCGGTGCGCCGGCGGGAGGACGCGCCGGCGCCGGCGGCGGCCGTGGCCGCGGCGAGATCACGCCTGAACAGCTCGCCGCGCAGCAGGAAGCGGCGCAGAAGCTCAAGGCATGGCGCACGTCCGTCTCGATGGAGCCGTTCAAGAAGCTGCGCAAGATGTACAACGACGCCGGCGTCAGCATCTACGCCTGGAAGCAGCTCAGCACCAACATGTCCGACGAGGAGTACGAGTACATCTTCAACGTCGCCGAAGCGCTGGGGTGCAGCCACACCACGCTGGAGTTGCCCACCGACAGCGGGCAGCTGAAACGGCTCGGCGACTTCGCGGCCAGGAAGAAGATCTACGCGGCGTACCACACCCACCTGCAGGGCAGCATGACGGCCTTCGACGAGGCGTTCGCGGTGTCGAAGGGCAATATGGCGAACGTGGACTTTGGCCACTGGGTCGCGGCCGGCAACATCGGCGGCACCCCGATGCAGTTCCTCGAGAAGCACCACGCGCGGATCGCGAGCTATCACCTCAAGGACCGCACCAGGCCCGAGCATTGCGGCCTGAACGTTCCCTGGGGTTCGGGCGAAACACCGATCAAGGAGATCCTCCACCTGGTCCGGAAGAACAAGTGGAAGTTCCCCGGCTCGATCGAGATGGAGTACAACGTGCCCGAAGGCTCGGACCCCGTCAAGGAAGTCCGGCGTTGCGTCGAGTTCTGCCGGCAGGCGCTCAGCTCATAGCATCGGGTCCCTGGTCCCCGGGTCCCTGGTCCCTGGTCCCTGGTCGCGGGTCCCTGGTCGCGGGTCCCGGGTCGTGGGTCCCGGGTCGTGGGTCCCGGGTCGTGGGTCCCCGGTCCCGGGTCGGCGCCTCAGCGCGCTACAATCCCAGCGATGAATCGAGCTGCCGGCACCGTGGTCGTCCTTGCGCTCGCCGTGGCCGCCGGCTGCGGCGGGCGCCCTTCCGAAACTCCCCAGACACAGGCGCCGCCGGCCTCGCGGCCGGCACCCGCCCCCGCGGCTGGCGGGCCGCGGGTATTCGTCTCCGACGAAACCGGCGGGCGCATTGCCGTCATCGATCCGGTCGGGGGTCGCGTGGTCGATACGCTCGCGGTCGGCAAACGGCCGCGCGGCCTGCGCGCCCTCGGAGACGGGCGCCAGCTCTTCGTCGCGCTGTCCGGCTCGCCGATTGCGGGGCCGGGGGTCGACGAGTCGAAGCTGCCGCCCGCGGATCGCAATGCCGACGGCATCGGCATCGTCGATCTCGGCACGCTGAAGGTCTCGCGCGTCCTGCGCAGCGGCCCCGATCCCGAGTCCTTCGCGCTGTCGCTCGACGAGAAGACGATCTACGTGTCCAATGAGGACGCCGCCGAGATGTCGGTGGTCGACGTCGCGACCGGCGAGATTCGGCAACGCGTCCATATCGGCGAAGAACCCGAGGGTGTGACGATGCGGCCGGACGGGCGGGTGGTCTACGTCACATCCGAGGGCAGCAACGCGGTCGTCGCGGTGGACACCACGACGCTCAAAGAAATCGCGCGCGTGCCGACCGGCGCGCGGCCCCGTGACATCGCCTTCACGCTTGATGGCGCGACCGGCTTCGTGACCGCGGAGAACAGCGGCGTCATCACGGTGTTCGACGTCAAGACGCACCGGGTCTCGGCGACCATCGCGCTGCCACGGCCGGCCGGCGCGCCGGTGCCGCCAAGGCCGATGGGCGCCGTCCTGTCACCCGACGGTGGCACGCTCTACGTGTCGAACGGCCGCGCCAGGTCAATCTCCGTGATCGACGTCGCCTCGCGCAAGGTCACCCGCACCATCGACGACGTCGGCGTCCGTCCCTGGGGCATCGGCATCAGCGCGGACGGCACGATGCTCTACACCGCCAACGGCTCTTCCGGCGACGTCTCGGTCGTGGAGGCCGCCACCGGTAGAGTGGTTCATCGCATCGCGGTCGGCGGCAGCCCCTGGGGAATCAGCGTGGCGAAGTAGTTGGTAGTGGACTACACGCTCCGCCCCCCATCTGGGGGGGGCGGTTCGATGTGAATAATGGCGTCCGCGATCTGCGGGAAGTTGGTCATCAGCCGATCCTTCACGACGTGGGAGACCCGGTGCGCCTCGGTCAGCCGCGCGTCGGCGGGGAACCACACGTGCAGGTCCAGGAACACGTAGTCCACCGGACCGCGGGTGCGGATGTGATGGCAGCCGACCACCCCGGGCACGCTCAGCACCACGCGCCGGATGTCTTCCTCGTCGATCACGACCCGGTCCGCCAGAATGCCTGAGGTGTCGCGAGCAATCTCGAACCCGGTGCGCGCGATCAGGACCGCGATGATGACGCCGCCGATCGGATCCATGATCGGGTAGCCCAGCCGCACGCCCACCAGCGAGATGATCACGCCGATGGTGGCGTAGACGTCGCTGCGGGTATGGATGGCGTCGGCCAGCAGGAGCTCGCTGTTGTGCCGCTTCGCTTGTCGCGACTCGTAGCGGACCACGCCGATATTCACCAGCAGCGTGGCGATGATCACGACGAACGTCGTGGTCGTGATGACGGGGTGGGTCGCGGCCGAGAAGTGCTGCAGCGCCGAGCGCCCGATCTCCAGCACGGCGAGCAGCATGAAGACGAAAATGCCCGCGGCGGCGAGCGTCTCGAACTTGCGGTGCCCGTAGGGATGATCGAGGTCGGGCGGCTTCCGCGCCACGCGCATGCCGACCAGGCCGATGATGTTGGCGGCGGAGTCGGTGAGGGACTGGAATCCGTCGGAGACGATGCTGACGGCGCCCGTCGCGTAGCCGACGAACAGCTTGACGAAGGCGACCGCGAGGTTCAGCACCAGCACCCGCGCGAGCACGCGCACGACGGCCTGGTTGCGGCTGGTCAGGGTCGTCAGAAGACCGTGGCGTGTCCCATCGGCCACCAGCGCAGCTGGACCTTGCCGATGATGTATTTCTTGGGGACGAAACCCCAGTGCCGGCTGTCGGAACTGTTGTTGCGGTGGTCGCCCATCACGAAGTAGTAACCCTCGGGGATGACCTGGGGGCCCCAGTCGTCGTGGCTGCGGTAGGCCTGCGGCACGAAGCTGTCGTCGAGCGGTACGTCGTTGCGGAAGACGCGGCCGTCGACAATGCGAACCTGGTCGCCTTCTTCGGCGATGATCCGCTTGACGAACGACTTCTCCGGCTTGAGCGGGTAGTAGAGCATGACGATGTCGCCGACTTTCGGGTCGCCGATGCGGTAGGCGAGCTTGTTGACGATCAGCCGGTCCTGATCCTGGAGGGTCGGCGCCATGCTCATGCCTTCCACGCGCGCGACCTGGAACCCGAACGTGACGATGAGGGTGGCGTAGACGGCTGCCGAGGCGAGCGTCTTCAACCAGGCCACGAGCTCTTCTCCCAGCCGGTTCAGCCAGAGCGACG
>JBKJRJ010000326.1:0-5134 GCA_046594705.1 Vicinamibacterales bacterium | reverse complement strand
CGTGCCAGTTCGCCATCTGCTCGCCGATGTCGTACTGCGCCTGGGCGCCATTGCCGTTGTCGCCGATGACCGCGAAATGCAGCGAGTCGGGCTTATTGGGAAGCGGCACCGGCGCGGACGACTGGGCGCCCCGCTGCGGCGCGGCCGCGGAGGCGGGGGCCGCCTCGACGGCAACCGAACGGGCCGGGGCGCTGCCCGCGCAGCACAGCAGCGCGAGCGCGCAGACAAGGACCCCCGGCGAAAGGCGACGGCTGTAGATCATCAGGCTGTTCTCTAAGTAAATGCACGGTCCATGAAGTCGATGATGAGGTGCGCATGCGCGTCAAACAGGATCAGGCGGTTTTGGATGAACCGGTACTGGACCTCCTCGGGCAGCTTCGGCAGTGCCGCCAGCACCTGCGGCGGGACCGTCGAGATCGGGATTTCGTCGGGATACCGGGCGTTGACGGCCAGCCGCACATTGCCTTTGTACTCGTTGTCGAGGATTTCGGCCTTGATCTGCCTGCCGTCGGGCCCGGCGAAGATAGGCTTGAGCAGAGTTCGGATTCGCCGCTGCATGGCCGGCGTCAGGATCTCGGCCGGTTTGGCGTTCTTGCGCGCCTCCTGAATCAGTTTGGAGAGCGCGCGTTGATGCGCATCCACCACGGTGGGTGTGGTTTGCTGGGGCAGCGTCGGCCCCCTCGACTCGAGCTTTTTGTGAAGCGCCACGTAGGCATCGACCCGCTTCACGAAATCCTGCATGACCGCGGCATCGGGGTTGACGCGCGGCGCAGCGGCGTGCTGTGGCGACGCTGCCGCCGCGGCCGCCAGCCCGCCCAGGACGGCGGCCAGTGTAGCGGAACGGATCAAGATACGTGGCATGGGGTTCACCCATGCAAGAGCTAGGCCCTTAGCCGCGGTAGTTTCCAAACTGCAGCGCGCAGCCGAAATCATGCTCCCGAAGCTGCCGCATCGCTTCCTGCAGCTCGTCCTTCGACGGGGAGGTGACCCGGACCTGCTCGGCCATGATCGAGGCCTGGACCTTCTTCAGTTTCTGGTCTTTCAGGAACTTGATGATGTCTTTGGCGGCCTCGGTCGGAATCCCCTGCGTCAGGGTGATGGTGCGGCGGACCGTGTCGTTGGCGGCGCGCTCGATGGTGCCGGGTGTCAGGTTCTTGGTCGGCACCCCGCGGCGGACCATGCGTGTCTGCAGGATTTCCCACAGCGCCGTCATCTTGAACTCGTCGTCTGCGGTCAGGACGATCGTGTTCTCTTTCTGATTGAGCTCGATGGCGGCGCGCGAGCCCTTGAAGTCGTAGCGCTGCGCGATTTCCTTGCGCGCCTGGTTGACGGCGTTGTCGACTTCCTGCAGATCGACGGTGGATGTAATGTCGAATGAAGCGGCCTGCGCCATCTCGCCGGATCTTATCCTAGTCGCGCGTGAGCGCGAATCGCCCGCACGCTGACGTCGGGGTGGCGGCTGAGGGGAAGTCGTTGCTGACGAGGTAACTCTTGTCGGTTCAGCTTGATGCGGGGACCCATTCATGGTTCAATAGACCCACACCACACAGCGTTCGGGCGTTCCGATCCCTATAACTATGCCAACACCGCCGAGCCGTCGTTCGTTTCTGGGTCTGGGTGCGGCCGCCGCCGCCTCTGCGCTGCTGCCCGTCCGCGCGTTTGGCGCGTCCACCTCGTCCGCCTCGAATGCCGGGCTGGCCCCGGAGCGCGGGCTCTCGTTCTTCCACACCCATACCGGCGAGCGTCTCTCGACGGCCTACTGCGCCGGCGGCTCCTATCTCGCACCCGCGCTGCAGGACGTCAACCAGCTCCTGCGGGACTTCCGCGTCAACGCCGTCAAGCCGATCGACCCGGAGCTGCTGGATCTGTTGTTCGAGTTGAACGGCCTGCTGGGCACCGACCAGCCGTTCCACGTGATCTCAGGCTACCGCTCGCCCGAGACCAACTCGATGCTGCGAGAGCGCGGCGGCTCCGGCAGCGGCGTCGCGACCCACAGCCTCCACATGGACGGCAAGGCCATCGACATCCGCGTGCCCGGCATCACGCTGGCGCACCTGCGGGACTCGGCGACATCGCTTCGGCTCGGTGGCGTCGGGTTCTATCCCGGCTCGAACTTCGTGCACGTCGATACCGGCCGCGTCCGCTCCTGGTGAGACGCGCAGTCTGATCATCGGGGAATCTCGTAATCGGGTAATCTATCAGCCTGTGATCGAGAAGCGGCGGTCTGCCATCCAGGGCTGGGGCGTGTTTGCCACCCGGCCGATCACCAAGAACACCCGCATCATCGACTACGCGGGGGAGAAGATCCCCAACCGCGAGAGCTTGAAGCGCGAGCGGCGCTACCTGAAGAAGGGCCACATCTGGTGCTTCAAGCTCAATCGCCTCTACGTCCGCGACGCCGGCGTCGGCGGCAACATCGCGCGGTTCATCAACCATAAGTGCGAGCCGAACTGCTACACGCAGGTCATCGGCGACACCATCTGGATACGCGCCGCCAAGAACATCCGGAAGGGGGAAGAGTTGTCGTACGACTATTCCACCGACGGCGAAGGCTCGATCCAGTGCCGCTGCAAGCCGGGCTGCACGACGCTGTTCTGAGTGGTCGTCTACCTGCACGGCTTCGCCTCGTCGAGTCACTCCGGCAAGGCCGTGTATCTGGGAGAGCGGCTGCGCGCCCGCGGCGTCGAGTTCCACGCGCCCGACTTCAATCTGCCGGATTTCTCCACGCTGACGGTGACGCGGATGCTCGAACAGACCCATGGGCTGATGGAGCAGGCGACCGCGCCCGTCACCCTGATCGGATCCAGTCTGGGCGCCTTTGTCGCGGTCAACGCCGCGGCGGCATGGCCCGAGCAGGTGGCGAAGCTGGTGCTGATGGCGCCGGCGCTGGAGTTTGGCGATGACGGCCTGAAGGGGCCGGGCGGCGCGGACCTCACGGCCTGGAAGACCGCCGGTCATCTCAACGTCTTTCACTTCGGCTACGGGCGCATGCTGCCCGTGCACTACGAGCTCTACGAGGACGCGCGCCGCTACGACGCGATGCAGGCCGAGTTGCCGATGCCGGTGCTGGTGTTCCAGGGGCGGCGCGACACCGCCGTCGATCCCGTCACCGTCGAAGCCTGGTCGCGCCGGCGGCCGACCGTCGAACTCCACATGCTCGACGACGACCACCAGCTGAGCGCGTCACTCCCGTACCTGTGGGAGAAGGTCGCGGCTTTCTTGCAGCTCGCAGTGTAGCGGCCCGTGCAACGGCCCACCGCTCCTCGCCAAGGCACCACGATCGTGCCTTCTGCCTTCTACCTTCTTCCTTGTACCTTCTACCTTCTTCCTTAGCGAGTCGTTACCAGCAGATACCCCGGTAGTCACCCTTGATCTGCTCGCGCGGCGTCGTGACGCGCACGAGGTCCAGGATGATGTGATCCTCTCGAGTCCGCGTCAGCGCGTCGCCAAACTCCGGGGCGCCGTTGCCGACGACGATGACGTCCGACTTCTCGAGCACCTCGTCGATTGATTCGGTCAGCAGCGACGACAGGTGGGGGATCTGCGTGTTGATGTATTCCTTGTTCGCGCCCACCAGCCGCGCCATCGACACGTTCTTGTCGTAGATGGACAGCGCGAACCCCTTGCCGAGCAGCGCCTCGGCGAGGATGACGATGGGGCTCTCGCGCAGATCGTCGGTGCCCGCCTTGAAGCTGAAGCCGAGCAGGCCGACGCGCTTCTTGCCGGTGTCGACGATCTCGTCGATGGCGTGCTGGATCTGGAGCTGGTTGCTGCCGAGGATCGCCTGGATCACCGGCATGTCGAGGTCCACTTCTTTGGCGCGGTACTGCAGCGCGCGCACGTCCTTCGGCAGGCACGATCCGCCGAAGGCGAACCCCGGCTTCATGTAGTAGGACGACAGGTTCAGCTTTTCGTCCTTACAGAAGATGTTCATCACCTCGTGGCTGTCGATGCCGACGCGTTTACAGACGTTGCCGATCTCGTTGGCGAACGTCACCTTGAGCGCGTGCCAGGTATTGCTGGCGTATTTCATCATCTCGGCGGTGCGGATGGTGGTGGTCTCCATCGGCGCGTCGACCTTGGCATAGAGCGCCTTGGTCGGTTCGGCGTCCGACTGGAAGTTGTGGCCGACCAGTGTCAGCGGCGGCTGACGGAAATCGGCGATCGCCGTCCCTTCGCGCAGGAACTCCGGGTTGACCGTGACGCCGAACCCGGTGCCGTACTTCTTGCCGGAGGTCCGCTCGAGGGCGGGAATCACGACGTCGTGCGTGGTGCCCGGCAGCACCGTGCTGCGGACGACGACCACGTGGTAGTCATCCTTGTCCTTGAGCGCCTCGCCGATCTGCTCGGCCACCCGCTCCAGGTAGGTGAGATCGAGGCTGCCGTTCTTCCGGCTCGGCGTGCCGACGCAAATAAGCGAGAGCTCGCTGTCGCGCACCGCCTCCGCGGTGTTGGTCGTGGCGCGCAGCCGTCCGTTCGCGGCGTTGTCCCGGATCAGCTCGTCGAGCCCCTTTTCCACAATCGGGCTGCGCCCCTCGTTGAGGCTCGCCACCTTGTCGGCGTTGACGTCGACGCCGATGACCGTGTGACCGTCCGCCGCGAACGACGCGGCCGACACGCTGCCGACATAGCCGAGACCGAATACTGAAACCTTCATTGCCCCTTGCCTCCACAAACGCCGGGCCCCATAGGCCCGGCCTCCATCTGTCCCCCGGACTTCACAACCGGCAGGCCCGACCGGCCCGCCTGACAGCCGTGTCGCGGACTGCCTCGCCCGCCGCGTCTAAGCGATCGCCCGCTCCCCGACGGGATGACCAACCGCCACCCGCAATAACGCGGCTTCGAAATCGAGCGCGACCGCAGACCAGTCGTAGTGCTGCACCACCAGCTGTCGCGCCGCCCCCTCGATGGCCCGGCGCGCCTCGGTGTCGCGGATGAGGTGCACCACCGCGTGCGCGAAGCGCGCCGGCTCGTCGGCGATGTCGATGTCGCGGCCGTTGCTCACCGGCAGTCCCTCGGCGCCGACCGTCGTCGAGACCACCGCCTTGGCCATCGACATCGCCTCGAAAATCTTCAGCCGTGTCCCGCCGCCGATGCGGAGGGGGACGACGTAGACGGCGCCGCGGGCGATGTG
>JBKJRJ010000053.1:0-5467 GCA_046594705.1 Vicinamibacterales bacterium | reverse complement strand
AGGAGGGCCCAGCGGGCGATACGGGCGATGCGGACTGCGACCATGTTCATGAGGACGTTAGCAAGTACGACGCCGTGAGCGCGGCGGCTTCCAGGGGCTCTTCCCCGCCCGCCCACTACGACGTGCTGTCGCGGCCGAGTGTATTCCACCACGCCGCCACGGCCGCCGGATCGCCCGCGAGGATCGCCGGCAGCGATCATTCCTGCCGCCCGTCTTTCGTGCTGCGTCGGCGCGAAGTCGAGAATCGTAAGCGCCTGCGCCATCCCGCCCGGTGCATCGGCGTCGCACGGCGTGGCTGCCCCCGGCCTGGTGGCGCAGGTCGTTACCGTCCGTGCACCAGGCGGCCAGTTCCACTGGCGGGAGGACGTCGGACCTTCTGGGAAGTCAACCGGCCGTGGCCGGCCGCGTGGCGCGCACGGTCCGTCAACAGGATGTGTACAATGTCGACCTGTTGAGATCAAGTCCCCGTCTACGGAGGGTTCACATGAAACGCCTGGTCAGGATTGCGATGGTGGCGCTGCCGCTGATGACGCTCGCCGCGCCCGCCTACGCTGAAGTCAAGACGCGCGACACGACGCAGGTCAAGTTCGAAGGCATGCTCGGCCGGATGTTCAACCTGTTCGGCGGCAAGAGCGCCAAGGAAGGCGTCGAAAGCAAGACCGCGGTCAAGGGCAGCCGCAAGGCGACGCTCAACGACACCGGCGGCACGATTGTCGACCTCGCCGAAGAGAAGGTCTACGACATCGACGCCAAGAAGAAGCAGTACACCGTCACGACCTTCGAGGAACTGCGGCGCCGGATGCGCGAGGCGCAGGAAAAGGCCAAGCAGCAGGCGGCGAAGGAAGAACCCGGCAGCAAGGAAGATCCGCAGAAACCGGCCAAGGAATACGAGGTGGATTTCGACGTCAAGGACACCGGCCAGAAGAAGACGATCGCCGGCTACGACGCCAAGAACACCCTCGTCACCATCACGGTGCGCGAAAAGGGGCGGACCCTCGACGAGGCCGGCGGCATCGTGATGACCAACGACCTGTGGCTGGGACCCGCGATCCCGCAGCTCAAGGAGATCTACGAGTTCGACCTGAAGTATGCCAAACAGCTGCAGGGTCCCGGGGCGGCGGCGATGTCGGCCGAGCAGATGGCGGCAATGATGGCGATGTTCCCGCTCGTGGCCAAGGCCACCGAACGGATGCAGAAGGACGCCGATAAGCTCTCGGGCACCCCGCTCGAAACCACCACGACGTTCGAGTCGATCAAGAGCAAGGACCAGCTGACGCAGGCGCAGGAGAGCTCCGCCAAGCAAAGCGGCGGCGGCGGCATCGGCGGCCTGCTGGCAAAGAAGATCATGAAGCAGGAGCCGCCCAAGGCGCGCTCCGTCATCGTGACTTCACATCACCAGGTGCTGGAAGTAGCCACCACGGTGGCCGCGACGGACCTCGCCATCCCGGCGGAATACAAAGAGAAGAAGTAGCCCAGACCCGGGACCAGGGACCAGGGACTAATTGATTTGCGGCAAGTAAATCCTGAACGAGGCGCCGGTTTCCGTCGCCTCGTCCAGGTAGACCCACCCGCCGCTCTGCTTCACGATCCCGTACACCGTCGCCAGTCCCAGCCCCGTGCCCTTGTCCTGGTCCTTGGTCGTGAAGAACGGCTCGAACACGTGCGGTCGAACATGGGCGGGGATGCCCTCGCCTGAATCCACCACCATCAGCCGCGCGAATCGACCGGGTTCGATCCCGACCAGCCCCGCGGCCGCGTCCGGCCGCAATTCCTCGTTGGCGGTCGCAATAGTCAGCCGCCCGCCGTCCGGCATGGCGTCCCTGGCGTTGGCCGCGAGGTTCATCAGCACCTGTTCGATCTGCCCCGGGTCGGCCTTGACGTCCCACAATCCGTCCGCGGTGTCGATCTCGAGCACGACCTCCTGTCCGATCAGCTTCAAGAGCAGGGGCTCGAGGTTCCGGATGACGTCGTTGAGGTTGATCCGCCGCGGCTGCATCACCTGCTTGCGGCTGAAGGCCAGCAGCTGGCGAGTGAGGGCCGCGGCGCGGTGGGCGGCCCGCTTGATCTCCTCGACGTCGGCCCGGCGAGGGTCGGCCGGCTCGCAGCTGTCGAGCACGAGATCCGCGTAGCCGAAGATCGCCGTCAGCACGTTGTTGAAATCGTGCGCGACGCCGCCCGCCAGCCGCCCGACGGCTTCCATCTTCTGCGCCTGCCGTAGTTGCGCCTCGCTCAGGCGGAGGGCCTCTTCGGTCGCGCAGCGTTCTGTGACGTCACGGATCCAGGCGGTGAAATACGTGCCGCCGGCGCTCGCCATTCGCGAAACGGACAGCTCGATCGGGAAGTGAGTGCCATCGGCGCGCAGGGCCTCGAGCTCGAGCCGGTGGCCGATGACGACCGACGGATTGTCGTGGGGCTGCCGCGCCAGAGCGCGGCGGTGATCCACGCGCGCCTCCTCGGGGATGATGAGCGCGGCGAGGTCCTGCCCGATGGCATCCTCCCGGCGCCGCCCGAACATACGTTCCGCGGCGCTGTTCATGTCGACGATCGCCCCCGACAGGTCCATCGTGACGATGGCGTCGAAGGCGCAGTCGAGCACTTCGTTGCGCTCCATCGGCGCATTGTAGCGGGTAGTCGGCGGCGGACCGCTAGCTACTTTCGCCGTTCGCTGCGGACCAGCGCGGCCAGCGCCTGGCCCTGCTCGTGGCCGGAGAGGCGCTCCGCGGCGTCGAGGTACGCCTCCCGCAGGCCGCCGCTGATCGGGTGGGTCGTGGCGACGGTCTGGAGTAGCTGCGACAGCTCGTAGCCGGCCATGCCTCGGGTGGCACCCAGCACGTCGCGAAGGGTGTCGGGGCTGACGCCCGGTTTCCGGACGACCGCCTGAAGTACGCGGCTGCGCTCGTAGCCTGAACTGAGGCCGCTGACGACCTTGAAGAACGGCGCGCGCAGCGACCCCTCAATCCCGCTCTGCTTCAGAACGTCGTGCAGAAACGTCCCCGCCTCGTAGTCGCTGCTGAACGTCGCGGCGTGCGCCAGCGCCGCCTCCACCGTGGCGAAATCCGGCGAACGCTCGACCACGGCCTTCAGGACGCGGTGGCGCTCGTAGTCGCTGCTGACGGTGGCGGCGGCCCGGAAGAACGCGGCGCGGTTGCGATCGTCGAGCGACTGTGCCGTGACGATCTGGCGCAGCAGCTCCGACAGCTCGTAGTCGGACTCGATCGAGCCCGAATGGGCGAGCATGCCGGCGAGCGTCTGCGGCGACACCGCGCCACGCTTCAGCATTGTCGAGTAGACCCGGCGCAGCTCGTAGTCTGAAGAAATCGTGGTGGCGGCGCTGAAATACGCGTCGCGCGAGATGTCGTCGTTCGGCAGGCGATCGGCGATCGAGATGAGCAGCGAGGCCAGCTCGTAGTCGGATTTGATCTCGCGGCCCGCGTGCGCCATCACCTGCCGGTATTGCTCGGGGGTGAGCGGCGCCTGCTTGAAGAGTTCCTTGAAGTAGATGCTCTTCACGTAGCTGCTCTCGATGCGGCCGGTCTCGCCCAGCACGGCGGCCACGCCGCCGGACTTCAGGAAGCGCGCGACCCGCGCCGGCGCGCCGATGCCGGTGTGGCGCACGAACCTGGGCAGGTTGTCACGCAACCAGACACGCCCCTCGGGCTCGTAGGTCCGTTCGGAGCCGTTCACGTAGTAGCGGCGAACGAATTGGCCCCCGCGTTCGCGGATTTCGACCGAATGACGGCCGAACCAGGCGCCGTCCGAAATCTTGAGGTAGCCGCCGGGCGACAACTGGCGCACGTCGGCGTCGTCGTCCGTGAACTCGAAGGTGCCGGCGTAGCTGACCTGCAGTCTGTCGCCGTTGTTCGACCAGCTCCAGTGACCGGTCGAGTCGTTGGCCTGATGGCTCGTGCTCTGCGATGACGCCGGGGGGGCCGGGGAGGCCTCGGGAGCGGGCGGCGGCTCGGGAGCGCGCGGCGCCTCGGGCGCCTCGGGCAGTGCCGTCGCATCGTCCGCCGGCGGAGCCGGAGGGGCCGGTGGAACGGGCGGGGCTGCTGGCGCCTCGGGAGCGGGCGGTAGTGGTGGTGCCGGTGACTGCGCCGCATACGAAACGGCGGATGACATCGCGGGTGCCGCCGACGTGTTCGCAACCACCGGCGTTGCCGCAGCGACGGCCGCGGCGCCCGACAGCCTGCTGCCGACGGCACCGACGGCGATGCCGCTGAGCAGCAGCAGGGCAACGCTACCCGCAAGCCACGCCGGCGCGCGCCCGGTATGCGACGAGGGGGCGCCGAGGAGACGCCGGACGCGATCGAGCAGCGATCCGCCGGTGGCCGCCATGGCGATGTGCTGGTCGGGCGCGGGCCCTGAGCGCAGCGATTCGAGGTCGGCCAACGCGTGGGCGTAGGCGACCGGATCGCCGCAGAGGCTGACGGCCAGATCGTCGCAGCAGTTCTCGCGTTCGACGCGGATGCGCCGCGACAGCCACCACACCGCCGGGTGATAGAAGAGCACCGTTTCGACCAGCGTCTGGAGCAGGTTCACGAGGTAGTCGTGCCGGCGGATGTGCGCGAGCTCGTGCGCCAGGATCGCCTCGAGCTGCTGCGGCGACAACGCGCCGAGAGCGCTTGCCGGGAGCAGGACGACGGGCTTGAGCCAGCCGATCACCGTCGGCACGTCCACGAGCGTCGATTCCAGCAGCGTGATCGCGCGGCGGATGTGCAGCCGGCGGGAGAGCCGAGTCGCCATCCGCTGCCATTCCGACGCGGCGGGGGCATTGCCGCGCGTGCGCAGACGCTGGGCCCAGATCCACCCGGTGAGCAAGCGCAGACTGAGCATCGACACGCCGGCAATCCACAGCAGGATCAGCGTGGGCAGCACCGGTTCCATCCGGATTGACGAGAACAGACGGGTCATCAAGGAGGCCGGCGAACGATCGAATGACTGACGCCGCGCCGGGGCGGACATTGGCGGCGCCGCGTCGAGTGGGGCGCCGGGCTGACGAGCCATCGCCGGGGCGGACAGCCCGGAGGCGCCGGCGTCGGCGCGTAATGCCTGGAATTTCAGGACGCCGCTCACGACCGGCAGCGTCAGCATCAGCGCGAGACCGACCGCCGCGACGACGTAGCGGACGTCGGCAGCGCTGCGGCGAAGCGCGGTCAACGCCAGCGCGGTGACCGCCCCGACGAGCGCACCCTGCCAGACAAAGTGCAGCAGCGCCCATCCCACGGCCTCCCCGAGGGGCTGACGCAGCAGGGTCTCAATCGCGGTCATCTCGGACCTCCTTCTCGTGTCGCGCGCTGTCTATGGCCTGGCGGATGTCCCGCAGTTCCTCGGCGGACGCCTTTTTGGTCGCCAGCGCCTGCATGACGAGCTTCGTGGCCGACCCGCCGAAGGCGCGGTCCACCAGATCCCGGACGAGCTGCCGCTGGGTCGTTTCCTGGCTGAGGCGGGCGTGGTAGATGTGGGTGCG
>JBKJRJ010000368.1:0-9788 GCA_046594705.1 Vicinamibacterales bacterium | reverse complement strand
ACCATGATCAGTTCGTCCGCAACCGGCCGGGCGGTTCTGGGATCGACGATGAACATTCCATAAAGGCCCTTGTGCATGTGCCGCTTCAGCGGCACGGCGTGGCAGTGATACAGGTGGATGCCGAACGGGTCCGCGTCGAACTCATAGACGAATGTGCCGCCGGGCATCACCTGGTGTTCCGGCAGGGAGCCGTCCATTTCGGGCGGATGCCAGCCGTGGAAGTGGATGGTGTGCGGGTGCGAGCCGCCGTTGATGAAGGTGACGCGCACGCGATCGCCCTCGGTGGCGCGCAGCGTCGGCCCGGGGACCTGGCCGTTGAACGTCCAGGCGGGAAAGAAGATGCCGGGCGCGATCTCGATTTCGCGGTCGACCGCCACCAGCTCGTATTCGCGGAACAGGGTGCCGTCGGGGCGTTTCGTCTCACGGTAGAAGCGGGTGCGCTCGTCGGGCGGCAGCTCCGAGAAGTTCCAGCTGCGGAGAAAGGCGTTGGGGTTGAACCGTTCGGTGGAGACGCGGCCGACCGGGCCCATGAGATGGGCGGCGTGCTGCATCGTCTCGTGCGGCTGGACCGCCTGGCCCGACAGGCCGCGCGCGCTGAAGGCCGCGGTGCCGGCGGCGGCCGTGCCCAACCCGGCAAGTCTCAGAAGCGCTCGGCGTGACATGGCTGACATTCGATATCCCTCAATTCGAATTTTGAGTAATCAAAATACTTAATTGTGATATAAGAAGTCAAGTGGCGTTGTCCTCGTTCACGGTCGAGAATTACCTCAAGGCCATCTTTCAGGCGCAGACGCATCTCCCCAGGAAGAGCGACCTCGTGCCGATGGGCCAGCTGGCCGCGGCGCTCGGGGTGGTCCCCGGCACCGCGACGACCATGGTCAAGGCGCTGACCGAGTCCGGGCTGGTCAAATACGAACCCTACGCGGGCGTCCGGCTCACGACTTCGGGGGAACGGCTCGCCGCGCTGGTGGTACGGCGGCACCGATTAATCGAATTGTTTCTGGTCAAGGTGATGGGTATGAGCTGGACCGAGGTCCACGAAGAGGCGGAACACCTGGAGCACGCGGTGTCCGACCGGCTGATCGATCGGATCGACGAGATGCTGGGCCGCCCCGCGGTCGATCCGCACGGCGATCCCATTCCCGATCCCGAAGGCGTGATCGAGCGCCGGCCGCTCGATTCGCTTCTGAGCTGCCCCTTGCGAGAGCCGGTGACCATCAGTCGCGTCACCGACCAGGACCCCGAATTCCTCCGCTTCATCGAGCGCCGCGAGCTGAAGCCCGGAGCGGTCGTCGAAGTCGAAGAACGCGACACCGCCGCCGACAGCGTCCGCTTGCGCGGCGCCGGCGAGCGGTCCGTCACCATCGGCGCGCGCGCCGCCTCCAAGGTGCTGGTGCGCGCAGCGTCGGTCCTCGTCGCCATGCTGTGCTCCGCCGGATCGGCGTTGGCCCAGGCGCCGCCGCCGCCGGCGCCCCGGCCCGTCGAACCGTTCCAGATCATGGACAATTCGTTCCTGGTCGAAGAGGCCTACAACCAGGAGTCGAGGATTTTCCAGAACATCTTCGGGTTTACCCGGCAGAGCGGCGACTGGCAGTTGACCTTCACACAGGAATGGCCGGCGCCTTCAGTCCGCCATCAGCTCTCCTACACCGTGGCTGCGGAGTCGGCGGCGTCCACGTCGGGATTCTCCGACGTCTACTTGAACTATCGCTACCAGGCGATGGCGGAAGGTCCCGGCCGTCCGGCGTTCTCTCCCCGCTTGAGCCTGATTGTTCCGTCGGGGCGCCAGGCGGCGGGCGGTGGCGAAGGCGGCCTGCAGGCCAACCTGCCCTTCAGCAAGCAGCAGGGGGACGTGGCGTATCACTGGAATGCCGGACTCACCTGGCTGCCGCGCGGCGAGCGCGAGGATCTACTCTCCCCGTTCCTGGCCGGCAGCGCCATCTACCGGCTGCGGCCGATGCTCCACCTGATGCTCGAATCGGTGCTGAACTTCGATGCCGGCGACACGCCGCTCGGGAAAATCGACCGGACGCGCTCCGTCACGCTGTCGCCCGGCGTGCGTGGCGGCTGGACGCTCGCCGAAGACACGCAGCTGATCCTCGGCGCCGCGATCCCGATCACGCACCTCAGCGGCGACGCCTCGGTCGGCGTGTTCGGCTATCTGTCATACGAGCTGCCCTACAAGAAGTAGGCAGTTGGCAGTCGGCCGTCGGCCGTTCGCAGAAACTCCCGCCTTGGCGGCTTACTGCTTACTCCAGACTGTAGGTTGCCACCGAGGTCGGCGTCTCCCACACCCGCACGGCCTGGATGTTCACGCCGAGCTCGCGGCCCTGATCGAAAATCAGCTTGGCGATCCGCTCCACGGTAGGATTGCTTTCGAGCAGGTAGATCGGCTCGCCCAGCGCGCGCAAAGGCTCGACCAGCGGGTCGTCGTGGCGCAGAATCATCTTGTGGTCCAGCTCGCGGTCGATCCAGCCTTTGACCAGCCGCTTGATGTCGCTGAAATCCACCACCATGTTGCGCGTGTCCAGGCTGTCGGTGCGGACGTCGATCTCGACCGACGCGTTGTGCCCGTGCGGGTGCTTGCACACGCCGTCGTAGTCGAGCAGACGATGGCCGTAACAGAACTCGATCCGCTTGGTGACGAGATACATGTCCGCAAATTATAGCGCCGTCCTCTTCTCCGGCGGCCTCGACAGTGCGGTGCTGGCCGCCGACGCCGCGCGGCGCGGACCCGTCCGGCCGCTGTATGTCGCGGTCGGGTTCGCGTGGGAAGCCGAGGAGCAGGCGATGGCGGCCCGCCTCTTCGCCGGCGCGCCGTTCGCCGGCGGGCTGGTCGACCCCCTCGTGCCGCTCGCGTTCGACATGCGCGACGTGTTTCCTCCCACCCACTGGGCCGTGCGCGGCGAGCCGCCGGCGTTCGACACGCCCGACACGGACGTCTACCTCCGCGGCCGGAACGTCATCCTGCTGTCAAAGGCCGCCGCCTACATGGCCGGCGCCTTCAGCGGTGCAGCCGCGCCGGACGGCCTCACCGTACTGCTCGGGACGCTCGCCGGCAACCCGTTTCCCGACGCGACGCCGGAGTTCTTCGCCGCCATGTCGCGCGCCCTCTCGCTCGGGCTCGATCACCCCGTCACCATCCAGGCGCCGTACGCGTCATGGCGCAAGGCCGAGGTCATTCGCAGGGGGCGGGAGCTGGGCGTCCCGCTGGAGCTCACTCTCTCCTGCATGCAGCCCAAGGACGGCCGGCACTGCGGCCGCTGCAGTAAATGCCGCGAGCGGCGGGATGCATTTCTGGAAGCTGGTGTCGAGGACCCGACAGCGTATCGAGAGGCGCCAGTGCGCTGAACGGGCTCGCGACTTTCATCACGAAGGCCACCACCGTTCATTAAGAGTCTTGGCGTCTTCGCGCCGTTGCGCTATGAGCTATGAGCTATGAGCTGCCGACCGCTAGCTGCTAGTTGCTGGTGAGCCTGATCCCACCGTCGCCGGTGCGGATCCTGAGCAGCTTGCCGCCGGCCCCGATCTTGCCTTTGAGCGATCGCCGGCTCTTGTCACCCTGGTCGCCGCCCATCTGGAGCTCGCTGCGGATCGACCCGTCACCGGTGTGCGCGTCGAGCTCGGCGCCGAAGTTGGACGGCAGGTGGACCGCCACGCCGCCGTCGCCCGTCGTCATCGACCAGTCATCCGTCATCGTGGTGCCGGCGGACGCGCGGACCGTGATGGATCCGTCACCCGTGTGCAACTTCAAACCGGACGGCTTGCCGGCCACGCTGACGCTGCCGTCCCCGGTGTCGATGTCGAGCGACCCCGCCACGTCTTCCAGCGTGACCGAGCCGTCGCCGGTCGCCAGCGTGAGCTGACCGGAAATATCGATGGCGCGGATGCTGCCATCGCCGGTCCGCAACTCGAGGCGCCCGTGGACGTGCTCGATCCTGATGGAACCATCGCCACTCCGTGCCGTGACGTTGCCCTCGCGCGGCATCGTGACGATCAAATTCGCGGTCGGCGACATCCGCCCCACGCCGAAGAAGACCACTTCGTGCGACGGTTTTTTCACGTCGACGACGATCCGGTTGCCGTCCTGCGTCACGTCGATCTTCAGATCGTCGAGCGCTTCCTTGGTGGCTCCCCGCTTCTCGATTTCCACGACGACGTGGTTGCCTTCGCCGGCGCGAATCTCGATCGCGCCGTCGAACGTCGTCAGCCGTAACTCGGGGGTCCCGGTCACAGTGAAGCGCTTTTCTTCGCGGGCGATGTGTCCCTGCGAGTCCACGACGACGCATCCGGTCAGGCCGAGGGGCAGGACAACGGCGAACGCCAGAGTCGGGAGTACGAATTTCATACAGCCTCTTGGACGAGAACAGAGTTCCCGGGGTTCGCCTCGTCTAGGTGGCGTCCCGTTCGTAGGCGAGCGCTCCCGCGACCCAGGTCTGGACCACGCGGAGGTCACGATCGAGGACGACGAGGTCGGCTACGGCGCCGGTCGCGATGACGCCGAACCCCTGCAGGCCGAGGGCCCGCGCGGGTGTGGTGGCGCAGACGATGGCCGCGTCCGAGAGGCTGAGACCGACCTCCGAGGTCAGCCGGGCGAAGGCGCGATCCATCGTCAACGAGCTGCCCGCCAATGTGCCATCGTCGAGGTAGGCGGCGTCGCGGATGGTGATGGGACGGCTGCCGATGAAGGTCCTGGTGCCCGGCGGCAGGCCTGAACCGGCGGTGCCATCGGTGATCGCCATGATGCCTTCAGGCCGTTTGGCGGCGAGTGCGGCGCGCATCACCGCCGGATGCACGTGGACGCCGTCGCAGATGAGCTCGGCGATGATCTCGTCGGACTCCAGGACGGCGCCGGCCAGTCCGGGCGCGCGGTGCGACAACGGCGTCATGCGGTTGAACAGATGGGTGGCCTGGCGGGCGCCGGCGCGGATCCCCGCCACCGACTCCTCGTAGCTCGCGCCGGAGTGCCCGAGGGAGATGTGGTGGCCGTGCGCGACGAGGTCGCGGATCAGTTCGAGCGCGCCGTCGATTTCCGGCGCGACGGTGATGATGCCGACGTCGGGCCTGGCGGCGGCAATCTCGCGGAGGATGTCCTCGCCCGTCCAGGCGTCGCCCTGGGGGGCCGTCGCCGCGTCGCGCCGCGGGCGGGCGCCGCGCTTCGCCGAACGCAGGCACTCGAGGGGCTGCGCGCCTTTGTACTCCGGATTGATGAAATTGCTCTCGAGGTGGGCCGGCAGCACGCGCGCGCCCCCGGGAGGCCGCGTGGTGCGCGCGGAGCGAACGCCCGACAACATCCGCCGCAGCGACGCGGGATCGCAGGCGATCGACGTCGGGCAGAAGCCGGTGACGCCGTAGCGCGGCAGCCGTTCCGCCATCGTGACGATCGCGGTGCCGCCTTCGAGCGCGTCGCTCCCCTCCACGCCGTGCACGTGCACATCGATGAAGCCGGGAACGATGTAGTGATCGGGGAAAGAAAAGTGAACGGCTTGCGGGTCGCCGTCGACGGGGCCGGCGGCGACCTCGGCGATCCGCTCGCCGTCGAGCACCAGCGTGCCGCCGCCGAGGACACGATCCGGAAGGACCAGGTCCGCGCCCGCGAGCCGGATCATCGGGTCGCGGACGGCGCCGTCATGGCGATCCTGGCCGCCCCGATGGCGATCCCGTCCGGGCCGAGGGTCGAGAACTCCACGCGCAGGTCCGCCATCGCGTCGGGCGGCAGGCGGCGCAGGCATTCCTGCCGCACCGGTTCGAGCATCAGGTCGGCAGCGGCGACGCTGCCGGCCACGACGACGACCTCGGGGTCGATCGTCGCGGCGAGGGTCGCGACCGCCATGCCGATATATTTCGCCGTGTCGCGCACGACCGAGATGGCCACGCCGTCTCCCGCGCGGGCGCCCTCGAACACCAGCTGTCCGGTAATGGCGTCGAGGGATCCGCCGGCATTGTCGAGGACCCGGGAGCGATCGCCGGCCTGGATACGCCATGACAACCGGCGCGCAATGCCCTTGGCCGACACTTCCGCGGCGAGGCTGCCAAGCTTGCGGTAGTCCTGACGCTCAACCGGGTTGAGGGCGAGCCAGCCGGCCGCACCGGCGCGGCCGTGCGCGCCGCTCCAGGGCTTGCCGTCGAGCAGGACGCCGGCGAACACCTCGTCGCCGATATAGAGGCAGATGGCGTGGCGCGCGCCGCGCGCGGCGCCGATCCATGATTCGGCCGCCATGACGGCGGCGCCCGGCGTGCAGCGGGCCACGTGCGCCAGACCGGAGATGACGGGCATCTTCCGGTCGGCCGCGATGGCGGCGCCGACGACATCGGGCTTCCGCGCGTGTGCCGCGCTCTTGAGGGCGTGACGGGCGTCAGCGCCGGTGCCGCGCGCGATCACCGCGCCGTTCTCGTCGACGAGGACGGCGCGGACGGGGCGTTCGGTCAGATCAAGTCCCAGGCTGAGCATCGATGTGCCACTCCAGCTTACGCCGTTCGATCGGCAGGGCGGGCGCGTCGGGCGTCCGGAACAGTTCGCGGTCCATGCGCGTCAGCAGCCGGCGGAGCCAGCGCTCGTCCGGCGCGCAGAACACGATCACGCCGGCGCCGTGTTCCGCGGGAAAGCGACGGTCGTCAAGATAGTCGCGATCGAGGGTGACGAGCGTGCGCGCCAGCTGGCGCGCGAGCCGGAAATGTTCGAGGTCGGTCGCGCGGCGCAGGTCGGGGTGCTCGATCACGAACAACACGTCCCACCCGAGCCGCTCGCGCATGTGCGCGACCACGCCGCTCGGCAGGTTGGCGTCGGCATACACGCGTGGCTGGCTCGTGACGCGTTCAACGAGCGGCCCGAGCTCCGACGAGAGGGTGCCCATCACCGATGGCGATCGATCCCGGCGGGTTCCGTGGTGACGTCGGTTCCGACGCCCTTCGCGGCCTTCGCCGCCCGGGCCTGCCGCACCAGGTCGGCCACCAGCGCCTCGCGCTGGTGCACCAGCTGCCGCAGCTCCCGGCGATTGTGCTCGCCGCCGACCGCGTATTCGCAGAAGAGCGGAAAGGCGATGGTGGAGTCGCAGTAGGCGACCACGGTGTCGGGCAGCACGCCGGGGTTGACCTTGCCCCAGCTCACGGCTTCGGCCGGCGTGGCGCCGGAGAGGCCGCCCCAGACGACCTGGTCCGTCGTGATCTGGATGAAGTAGTCGTTGCCGCCCTTGGGGATGCCGTAGACCTCCCAGAGCGTCGGCTGTCCCTGCAGGTAGAAGTTCTTCGGCGAGCCGCCGCCGAGGATGATGCAGCCGTTCTGCTTGCCGGCGAGGATGATGGCGCAGACCTCGTTGACGTCCTGGTTCGGGTCGATCATCAGCGAGCTGCCGTTCATGAGCTCGTGATAGGCGATGTTCATGCCGATAGAACTATCACCGGGCGACGAGGTGTAGACCGGCAGACCGCACTGGGCGGCCTTGGCCACCACCGAGTACTCGGCGCAGGCCGGGTTGCGTTCCAACAGGTCGAGGCCGAGCCGGTAGTGAAATTCGGAGGTCGAGATCGGGCCATTCAGCCCGGACCGGACCAGGAAATCGCGGATGTAGGCGTCGGTTTCGAGCAGTACGGTGGCTGGGAAGAGGACGTCGTAAATGCGGATGATGCCCTGCTCGTAGAGCTCGACGTCGTCGAGGAAGGGGGAGCCGCGATGCAGCTGGAAGTTCAGCGCGTAATGGAGGTCATGGTAGAGGTTGGCGCCGGTGCTGATCATGAAGTCGATCAGCCCGCGCTCCATCAGCTCGATGACACAGCCGCCGAGGCCGGCGGGGGTGAGCGCGCCGGCGACGGTGAGGCCGATCGTGGTATCGCTCGCCGGCGCCAGCATCTTGTCGGCGTAGATGTGGCACGCCTCGGACAGGCGGCCGGCGTTGAAGGCCTGGAAACTCCCCTCGATCAGGGCCCGCACCTCGGCGCTGCCGGTGGGACGGTAATAGCGAATCTGCTTGCCCTGGAGGTAGTGACCGGGGCCGTGGCCCGGAGACCCGGGCGCTCTGTGGGGCATTTGAAGAAAATACCATAGTGTTTGGTGTACCTTGACAGCGGGCGCCCCGGAGAGCGACTGTAAGTCGCTGCGCGCCAGCCCAGAATGATGATCGAGACCAACGCGCTGGTGATGTGGCTGGCCGGCGGTGCGCTGGCCCTGCTGGCCGGGCTGGCCGTGTGGGTGGTGAGCCGCGGGCGTCCCATCGCGGGCGAACACGTGTTCCGGGCCAGCCGCTGGAGCCGGGGCAATCACCTGTTTCCGACCCAGGTCGCGATCACGCGGTCGAACGTGATGCACTACACGCCGGAGTGGTTCGGGCGCCGCGAGCACTCGATCCACATGGCGCACGTCGCGTCGGTGGAGATCGACACCAACCTGTTTTTCTCGAACGTCGTGATCGAGACGAGCGGCGGATCCGAGCCGGTGCGGTGCCACGGGCACAGGAAGCGTGACGCGGTCGAGATGAAACGATTGATGAACGAATACCAGTCCCAGTACTACGGGAACACGAGCGCATGAGCGGCGGCGACCGGCTGGTCGTCCGGCGTGGCGCCGACCCGGCGGAGGTCACCGCCAAGTTCCAGAACCTGGTGCAGTCACCGCTGCGCGCCGGCATCCTGCGCTTCATGTGCGCGCGCCCCGACGAGACCTTCGACGTCGAGGCGCTGATGCAGACGTTCGGCCGGATGCGGCTCGACGTCGAGAACTGCGTCCGCGAGCTGGTGGGGTTCGGCATCACCAAGAAGAGCAACCCGCCCGGCGGCGGCGCCCCCAAGTACGGCTTCGTGCAGCCTGAAGGGGAAGTCATCCACGAGCTGCTCGACGAGTTCCTCGAGCGGCGCGCCACCGTCAGCAGCGAGGATCGCTCCCCCGCCGTCCAGCGCTTCCGCGAGATGATCGGCAAGGACGAGAAGATGCTGGTCATCTTCGAATGGATCCGAACCGCCGCGAAGTCCGACATCTCGGTGCTCATCCTCGGCCCGACCGGCTCCGGCAAGGAGCTCGTGGCGCGCATGATCCACGAACTGAGCCGCCGCGGCACGCACCGCTTCCAGGCCGTCAACTGCGCCGCGCTGCCCGATACGCTGTTCGAGTCGGAGATCTTCGGCTACGAAAAAGGCGCCTTCACCGGCGCCCACGATCGCAAGCTGGGCCGTCTCGAGCTGGCGAACAACGGCACGCTCTTCCTCGACGAGATCGGCGACATGTCGCTCATCGCGCAGGCCAAGCTCCTGCGCGTGCTCGAGGAACGGCGGTTCGAGCGCCTCGGCGGCAATACCTCGATCGAGGTGAACTTCCGGCTCATCTCCGCGACCAATCGCCCGCTCGACGCGTTCGTGCGCGAGACGCGCTTCCGCGAGGACCTCTACTATCGCGTCAATGCCTTCTCGATCCGCCTGCCCTCGCTGCGCGAGCGCTCGAGCGACATTCCGGTCCTCGCGCAGCGGTTCCTCGGCCGCTACTGCGCCGCCAACGGCCTGCCGCTCGACGGCAAAAGCTTCGCGAAAGAGGCCGCCGACGTGCTGATGCAGTACCACTGGCCGGGAAACATCCGTGAGCTCGAGAGCACCGTCGCGCGCGCCGCGCTGTCGTCTCCCGGACGGGTCATCAGGGCGGCCGACATCGAGTTCCTTCACGCCAACGAGATGCCGGTCGAGTCTTCACGCGATCGATTGCCGTCACTGGCAGACGCCGAGCGGGCGCACATCGCCAGGGTCCTCGAAAGCGTGAGCTGGAACAAGAAACAAGCCGCGGCCGTGCTGGAAATCAGCCGCGGCACGCT
>JBKJRJ010000355.1:0-6356 GCA_046594705.1 Vicinamibacterales bacterium | reverse complement strand
CACGACCGAAACTCATCTCGAGATGCGGAGCCGTCGGGCGGCTGAGCGCGTCGACGAGAGGATCGGCACGCTCGAGTTCACCGGCCTGGTCGGCGAACATGAACATCAGGTAGGCGTTCCACGTCACTTCGTGCGCCTGCATCCAGAACGCGTCGAGGCCCACTTTGCGCGATGCCATCAGGAACTCCCCTGCGGGCACCGGAGCCATGGAGTAGCTGACGGTCGTGTTCGGGATGGTGATGTCGTAGGCCGCCGGCTGAACGCCGGCGCTGATGGTCTTCGAGAGGGTTTGCTGCTCGATCCGCGCACGGATCCGCCCGACCGCGGCCATTTCCGTTGGAGCGATGGGCGTGTCGGCCTGGCTGAAGGGCGCGGGTGCGGTGTCCGACATCGCCGTACAGGCCAGGGCGACAACCGCGGCGAGATGCAATCTCATACTACAGACCAGTCCCCTGGAACCGTGATGCCTAGCCTAAGTCCCGGGCGGGGCAGCCCGCGTCCCACCCCACCGCGCAAGAAACGCGCGGCGGGGGCCCCGGCTCGCGGCGTTGCTCCTCGCTCACGTATGCCCAATACGCTCGCTCTTCGCGCCTTGCGATCCGGGCGCCGCGCTCCGGGACTGACGCCAGGCATCACGATTCCAGGGGACTAGGCTAGGCCAGCCGCAGGAACTTCTTCATCCGCGTCATCAGCGTCGTCGTTTCGACCGTCACGGCTCCGGCGGTGGCGGTTCTCATCTGCTCCAGCCCCGCCTTGCGCACCATGGCGGCCATCCCGATCTTCTCGATCGCTTCCGGGTGGAGCGCTGCCATGCGGCGGAACAGATCGGCGCCAATCTCCACCACCACGACATCGCCGATCGCCAGGACCGTCGCCGAGCGCGGCTCGCCGGTCAGCAGCGACATCTCCCCGAAGTAGCCGCCGCGCTCGATCCGCGCCACTTCATCGTGTGATGGCTCGAGCACGACGCTGACGCTGCCCGCCAAGACGACGAACATCGACTGGCCGTCCTCGCCCTGGCGCACCATCGTCTCGCCGCTGCCGTAGACCGCCATCGGCGCCGAGAGCGCAATCTGGTGGCGCAGCTCCGGCGGGAGCGTCGCGAACAGGTCGACGTCGCCGAGCAGCCGCTCTTCCTCCGCCACCTTGATGTTGACGTCCGGCTCCTTCCAATCCTTCTCGAACTGGACCTGGATGGGCCATGGAATGTCGATGCCGTGGCGCTGGAAGGCGTAGTAAATCGCGGTGCGGACCTCGTCGCGGGAGTGGTCGTCGGCGGCGTAGTCCTCGACCCAGAAGCGCGTCCGGTAGGTGATGGCGGATGCGTCGAAGCCGACCAGCAGCACGTCGGGCGCGGGGGCGGCCAGCACCCGCGATGATCGGCGGATCGCTTCCATCAGCGCCGCCTTCACCTTGTTCGGCGGCACCAGGTACGACGCGCCCACCTCGACCTCGAGGCGGTAGGGCGCGGCGGGCTCCGAGTAGTTGACGATCGGTTCCTTGGCGACGATGTTGTTCGGCAGGATGACCAGGTTGCCGGCCTTGGTACGCAGCTTGGTCGCGCGCCAGGTGACTTCCGCGACCCGTCCCTCGTGAGCCCCGACGCGAACCCACTGCCCGACGTGGAACGGCTTCTCGCTCTGGATCGCGAGTCCGGCGAAGGCGTTCCCGAGGGTGTCCTGCAGGGCGAACCCGAGGACGACGGCGCTGACCGCCGACGTGGTGACGAGGTCCCGGCTGAGGAAGGTCGACGCCAGGATGATCAGCGCGATGACGATGGCGTCCTGGAGAATGATCGGAAAACGATCGGGCACCCGGTCGGCGCGCAGCGGGTTGACGAGGAGGAAGACCCCCGCGTTGATCATCGCGGCGGCGAGGGCGAGCTTGGCGAATGCGGCGAGTTGCGTCAGCGTGACGGGCGAGATCCGGTGGCCGTAGATGGCCACCACGACGTCGACCGCCACATAGCCGATGAAGAGAATGAGCGAGAGACGGAGCTTGCGCTGGATGAGCCGGTTGACCGTCAGGCTCATCAAGCCGAGCGTCGCGGCAATCGCCGCGACGCCCATGATCAGATGGTCGGTGTGGCCGCTCAGGCGCCGATGCCCTTCTTGAAGGCCTCGAGCTCCGCCGCGGTGATCTTCACGCCCAGCGGGTTCTTGTTCGGGCCGCCTGTGGCGTCGCGGTCAGGAACGCCGCCTCGCGCGCCCGCGGACGCCGTCTGCTGCGACGCCTGCGTCTGCTTGCCGCCGGTGATACTGCCCAGTCCGAAGCCCCTCTTCTTGGGCTCCTCTTTCTTCTCGTCGTCCTTCTTCGCGTCTTCCTTCTTTTTGTTGCCGCTCGCGAGCCCGGCGGCGCCTTCGACGTCCATCGCGACCTCGGTGACCGGCTTCGCGTCAAACGTGATGGTTTTCGCGTAGCGCGCATCGGCCGTGGCCGTTCCCGCCAGCTTCTCGTCCTTGATGCCCTGGTCGATCTTCGTGATGCGATCCCTGGTCGCCGGGTGCGACGCAAAAAGGCCGTTGCGGTCCTCGCGGCTGCCGTTCCGCGCGTCGATGGTCTTCAGCACCTCGATCATCCCGGCCGGCACGTAGCCGAGCTTGCTTGCGAGTCGCACGCCGACCTGATCTGATTCTTCTTCGTCTTCGCGACTGAAGGCGCCGTCGAACAGGCTCTGGAACGCCTTGTCGGCGACCTTCGCGATCAGCTGCGACTTCAGCCCGCCGCTCCCCCCCGCGGTGTCGGCGCCAATCGAGATGCTTTTGCTGCGCTGAATCGCGCGAACCGTGTGCTTCACCGTCACGTGCGTGATCTCGTGGCCGAGTACGCCGGCCAGCTGCGCTTCACTCTTCATGAGCCCCAGCAGCCCTCGCGTGATGTGGATGATCCCGCCGGGGGCCGCGTAGGCATTGACGCCGTCGGTGTCGAGGACGACGAACTGCCAATCGAGAGAAGGGCGGGTGCTCCCCTGCGCGAGGGTGGTGCCGACCAGCGAGACATACTTCGTCACCGCCTCGTTCTGGTAGACCCCGAAGCGTTCGCGCAGCCTCAGGCTGACCTGGTCCCCCAGTTGCCGCTCTTCCGCGTCACTGAAGTTGAGGGACTCAATTTTTTCCTTGGTGTCGACGGCCTTGTCGGCCGCCTTCTTGATCTTGCCCAGCGCGCCGAACTGCGCGTGGGCCGGGCTCGCCGTCGCGATCGCACACAATGCCGACAGGACGAAGACTGCTGCTTTCATATCGCCTTTACCTCTTCAACCAGGGGAGATGGAACCTGCACTTCGAAAATCTGCACGGCCTTGCTCTTGCCCTTGACGACGACGTCACCGAGGGGCCGGGTGTCGAATGACCGCGTCAGCCGCGCCCGCGTGGCTTCGCTGATGATGATTCTGGTCTTGTAATCCTTGTTGAGCGACTCGAGCCGCGCCCCAAGGTTGACGTTATCGCCGATCACCGTGTAGCTCATGATCGAGGACGAGCCGATATTACCCGCGATCATGTCCCCGGAGTTCACCCCGATGCCGATATCGAGGGGGGTCATCCCCCTGGCCGCCCAGGCGCGGTTCAGATCTCCCAGGACTCGCACCATGTCGACTGCCGCCTGCACGGCATGGTCAGCGTGCTCGGCGTCGTCCAGGGGGGCGCTGAAGAGGGCCATCACCATGTCGCCGACGAATTTGTCGACCGTGCCCTTGTGCTGGAAGACGATTTCGACCATGCGCGAAAAATACTCGTTCAACTGGCTGACCAGTTCCTCGGGATTGCCGCGTTCCGTCACCGTGGTAAAGCCACGGATGTCCGAGAATAAAACCGTCATTTCCCGGCGCTTGCCCCCAAGTTCGGCCTGGTCGGGATTGTTCATCAGCTGCGAGTAGACGTCGCGGGACACGTAACGGCCGAACAGCCTGGCGACCTTCCGCTTCTCCTTACCCTCGACGAAATACTGGTAGGCCGTGCCGAAGAAGAGAGCCAGGCCGCCGACCATGAGCGGCTGCACCAGGTTCAGCCACAGCCCTCCCTTGAAGGCCGCCACGGTGAACCATGTCCATCCGGCCAGGATCGAGAGCGAGGCGGTGGCCGCCGTGGCGAAGGGCAGGAACGCGGCCAACATGCCGATCGAGAGCGCGGCGATCAGGATGGTGCCGATGCGGGCGCGGCGGGTCGCCGGATGGATGAACCGGTTCGCGAGGATGCTGTCGGCCATGCTGCCGTGCAGCTGGATGCCGGGCATCGAGCCGTTGTCGTCGGATGAGATCGGCGTGCGGAACACGTCGTTGAGGCCGGCGGCGGTGGCCCCGATGAACACGATCTTGTCCTTGAACACCGCGGGGTCGATCATGGGCTTCTCGCCCAGCAGGATCTGCTGCTCGGACGCGAACAGGTGGCGGAACTCGTACGACGGGTAGGGTCGTCCCAGCTCGCCGGAGGGCAACGTCACCAGGGCCGGGGCGCGGTAGTCGATCAGCATGGACCAGTGGTCGCCGCCCGCCGCGGTCTCCCGCACCAGCGGGATGCGACGGTCACGGATGCGGAGGACGGCGCCGTCCGCCGACACGTCCGCGGGCACGAAACCGCCGGCGCGCAGAGCGACCGCCACCCCGAGCGACGGCAGCACCTTGCCGTCGCTCTGAACGAATGGCGCCATGCGCCGGGCCGGCCCGTCGGCATCGAACGTGAGGAAGTTGTGGCCGAGCGCCGCCGCGGCGTCGGTCAGCGCCTGATACGGACCGAGCACGAGAGGGCGCGCCGTGGCGCGGTCGCCGGGAAAACCCGAGCCTGACCAGCGCGATGCCCCGCGGTCCTTCTGGCTCCCCGTCAGCCCTTCATACACCGCATCGGCCAGCATCACGACGTTGCCGGATCGCTTCACCGAATCGGCCAGCGCGCGATCGCTCTGGCGGCCGGTCCACACGTCCTTCTCCTCGTCGAACTCGTAGCGGGCGACCTTGTCCTCCTCCGGCATCAGGAGGTCCACCCCCACCACCTTCGCTGGCGCACGGTGCAGGTAATCGATCACGAACGACACCGCGAGCCGGGGCCAGGGCCAGTGGCCGAACACCCCCGACATCTCGCGGATGCTGCTGTCGTTGATTTCGACCAGGACGATGTTCTTGTTGAGGGAATCCGGATCGGCGGCGCGGCGCATCCGCCAGTCGTAGGTCGTGAGCTCCAGCCGGTCGAGGAGATCGGTGGACGCCGCCCACCCGAGCACGAGCAGCGCCGCCAGTGTGCCGAGGCCGAGCCCGGCCAGGAGCTTACGCAGAATCATGGTCATGCTGGCGGGAAAGCCGGCACCGTTGCCGACGTGCGCGCCACGTCAGGGCGGACGGTCGCCAGCACCGTCGCCCGGGTCCATGATAACGCAGGGGCCCGTGTCCCCCACGCCCAGGGACTGCGCATCCTCAATGTTTCGGATCGGTCGGTCGAGGTGCTGACGACCGATTGCCGCGAGTTGTCCCGAAAATGAGAAGCCGATTGCACCTGCGTTCAATTCAGCCGTAGAATCTCGCCGGAGGCCGACGTGCAACCCAAGACTGCTCATGACTTCGACCAGGAACTGCTCACTCTGTTCGACGCCTACGTGCATGGCGTGATCGATCGGCGCGGGTTCCTCGACAAGGCTGCCCGGTTCGCGGTCGGTGGCGTGACCGCCGTGATGCTGCTCGATCAGCTCAGTCCGAAATTCCTCGAGGCGCAGGTCGTCAAGCCGGAGGACCCGCGGCTGAAGGCGCAGCACCTGGCATACGACTCGCCGAAAGGCTACGGCAAGATGCGCGGCTACCTGGTGCAGCCGGCCAAGGCCGCCGGCAAGCTGCCGGCCGTGCTCGTCATTCACGAGAATCGCGGGTTGAACCCGCACATCGAGGACATCGCCCGCCGCCTGGCTCTCGACAACTTCGTGGCATTCGCGCCGGATGCGCTGTTCCCGCTCGGAGGCTATCCCGGCGACGAAGAAAAGGCGCGGGAAGTGTTCCCGAAGCTCGATCAGGCGAAGACGCGCGAGGACTTCATCGCGGCGACAGAATGGCTCAAAGCACGTCCCGAAACCAACGGCAAGGTCGGCGCGGTGGGTTTCTGTTACGGCGGCGGCATGGTCAATTTCCTGGCAACCCGGGTGCCGGATCTCGCCGCGGGCGTCGCGTTTTACGGCAGCGCTCCGAACCTCGAGGATGTTCCCAAGATCAAGACCGCCCTCGTGATCCAGTCCGCCGAAGTGGACGAGCGCATCAACGCCAGCTGGCCGGCCTACGAGACCGCGCTGAAGGCCGCCAACGTGCGCTACGAGCGCCATCTCTATCCCGGCGCGCAACACGGTTTCAACAACGACACGACGCCGCGTTTCGACGCCGCCGCGGC
>JBKJRJ010000180.1:0-12705 GCA_046594705.1 Vicinamibacterales bacterium | reverse complement strand
CGTGCGCGCTCGAGCAACTCACGCTCGTCGGGATAGCGCTCGATGACGAGGCGCAAGGCATCGGCGGATGCCGCGAAATCCCGGCGCTGCAGCGCCTGGAGTCCGCGTTCGTACATGGCGACGGCTTCGTGATACGTCGGCTTGCGGACCGGCGGGGCCGGCGGTTGTGGCGGAGCGGGCGGAGCGACTGGTCTGGCGGTTTTGGCGGGCGCTACCGCCTTGCTGACGGCTTTCGTGGGCTTGGCGGTCCGCATCGGCCGTTGGGCCGGCTTCCCTGCCTTGGCCGGTTTTATCGCCTTGGCCGGTTTCACAGGCTTGGCTGACTTCGCGCGCCCCGGCGTAGCGGATCTGGACGCCGTACGTGCGGATGGACGGGCCGCGGACGCCCCTGAGGGTCGGCGGCGTGCGGCCTGGGCCCTCTTCTTGACGACCGGAGCCAATTTACGAGCGGTTGCCCGGGATTTGGATACCCGGCGTGATTTTGCCATGTGCGGCATTCTGGCGAGCCAGAGACAGCCGGAGGGGACAGTAACAAATCGACCGGCGAGGGGTCAAGATCATTGGCAATATTCCACTAATAGGTCTATTGACCATAGTTGGTCGCCGTCCCGATGAGTTTATAGAGGTCGTTCACACGCATTCGGTGTTGGACTGCAAGTTCCTTGAGAGCCTCCCGCCGTGTGAGCCCACTATTTTTGGTCAATTCACCAAATTCATGGCGTAACTGTTCAATTGGAGGGGGTTCTGCGGAACTCTCGTCCAGAGGCGACGGTGGAACAAGGACCGTGAACTCCCCCTTCGGGTCAGTAAAGTATTCCAGATGCTGGCATATAGGCTGTACGACCAATTCTTCGTACGCTTTGGTCAACTCCCGTCCGATGCCAAGCACGCGTGTGGGGCCGATCAGGGCGGCCAGGTCGGTCAGTGTCCGACGGATCCGATGTGGCGCTTCGAAAAATACCGCGAGTCGTGACTGCTCGCTGAGATCCTCGAGCCAGGCTCTTCTGTCTTTTGACCTAGTTGGCGGAAACCCCATAAAAATGAATTCCGGCGTCGGCAACCCTGACGAGGCGAGAGCCGCCATCACGGCGCTGGGGCCGGGAATGCTCTCGACCCGAATGCCGGCGGCGCGCGCGGCGGCGACCAGGGTCTGTCCCGGATCCGAGATGAGGGGGGTTCCGGCGTCTGACACCAGGGCGATGGCCTCGCCGGCGGCGAGCCGCTCCAGCAGCACCGGTGTTTTCTCGCGCTCGTTATGCGCGTGGAGGCTCGTCGTCCGCGTCGAGATGGAGTAGTGTTGAAGCAGTCGCGCCGTTCGCCGCGTGTCCTCGGCCGCGATGAGGGAGACCTCGCGGAGAATTCTCAGGGCGCGCAACGTGACATCTTCAAGGTTGCCGATCGGAGTGGCGACCACATACAGGATGCCGGTCATGCGCGGAGCGCCAATTCTACCAGAATGTATTCCGCTGAACCCTTGCCTCATTTCGTCGACGAGTACCTCGCGTGGCTGCACGAGACACACCCCACCAACGCGACGTTCGACGGCGTGCACCTTCACGACGACCTGCTCGAGGACCTGAGCCGGGCGGCGGTTGACTCACAGATCCGCGATCTCGGCGGGTTCGCGCGCCGTCTCGCCGCCATCGACCCGGCGCGCCTGACCGAGTCGGAGCGGCTGGAACGCCCGGCGCTCGACGCCAACATCCGCGCCCGCCTGCTCGAACTCGAAACCGTCCGCGCCTGGGAGCGCAACCCGCAGTACTACGGCGATCTCATCTCGACCAGCCTGGCCGGCCAGGTGCTGTTCGACTACGCGCCGCTGCCCGAGCGGGCCCGCCGCGTGCTGTCGAAGCTGCACCAGGTGCCTCGCCTCCTGCAGGCCGCGCGCGACAACATCAAGGATCCGCCGGGGATCTTCATCAAGGTCGGCCTCGAAAGCCTGCGCGGCACGCTGCGGTTCATCGAGGACGATCTCCCGCGCGCCTTCGGCGGCTTGCACGACATGCGCGTGCTCGGCGACCTCGCCGATGCCTCGACCGAGGCCGTGCAGGCGATCCAGGCCTACGTCACCTACCTGGAACAGGACCTCGCGCCGCGCGCGCGGGGCCCCTTCCGCCTGGGCCGCGACGTCTTCCAGCAGAAGCTTCGCCTCGAGGAAGGGATCACGCTCGACCCGGATCGGCTGCTCGCGATCGCCCATCGCGAGCTGGCCGCGACGCAGGAAGAGTTCCGGAAGGTCGCCTTGCGCCTGGATCCGAAGCAGAAGGACCCCCTCGCCACATGGGCCCGCGCGAAAGCCGACCATCCGCCCGCCGGACAGCTCGTCGCCACCGCCCAGGAGCAGCTCGATGAGCTGAAGACGTTCCTTCAGCGCCAGGACATCGTCGCCGTGCCCGGCTCCGCCGACGTGCAGGTCGGGCCCACGCCGCGCTTCTACCGCTGGACGTTCGCCAGCATGTGGACGCCCGGCCCCTTCGAGACCCGGCCGCAGCGCGCGTATTACTACATCACGGACGCGGACCCCTCATGGCCCGTTGAGCGGCAGGCGGAGCACCTTCGCGACTTCAGCACCGGTGCGCTCTGGTCAATCTCGATTCACGAGGTCTATCCCGGGCATTTTCTCCATTACCAGCACCTCCGCAAGGTCTCCGCGACGTACCGCAAGTCCATCATGTTCTCGTCCACCGCGATGGTGGAAGGGTGGGCGCACTACTCGGAACAGATGATGATGGAGGCGGGATTCCGCCGGCAGGATCCCGCCATCCGCCTCGGACAGCTCGCCGAAGCCCTCATCCGGCTGTGCCGCCTGATCGTCGGCATCCGCCTGCATTGTGAAGACCTGTCGGTCGAACAAGGCATGCGGATCTTCCGCGACGAGGCCTACCTCGAAGAGGCGTCGGCGCGCCGCGAAGCCGAGCGCGGCACCTTCGATCCCTCGTACGTGCTCTATTCCCTCGGGAAACTGATGATCCTCAAGCTGCGCGACGACTACAAGGCGCTCAAGGGCAACCAATACTCGATGCGCGCGTTCCACGACACGCTCCTCGGCAACGGCACCGTTCCGCTCTGGCTGCATCGGAACCTGATGCTCGGCGAGAACAACGGATCTATGCTGGAGTAGGAACGGACCATGCCGCTATACGACTTTCAGTGCGACGCCTGCGAGAACCGCTTCGAGCGTATCCTCCAGAAATACTCGGACCCGAATCCCGCAACGTGCCCGAAGTGCGGCAAGGGTCCGATCACGAAACTCCCCTCGTCGCCCGCGATCCAGTTCAAGGGATCGGGCTTCTACATCACCGACTACGCCAAGAAGTCGTCCCCGGAAGCGAGCGCCGCGAAGTCGAGCGGCGACGGTGGCGGCTCCTCCTCCCCGTCCTCCGGCGACTCCAAGTCGGAGTCCAAGGACTCCAAGTCGAAGTCGGAGTCGAAGTCGGAGTCGAAGTCCGAGTCGAAGTCCGAGTCGAAGCCGGCCGAGACGAAATCCAGCGACAGCAAATCCAGCGACTCGAAGAACTAGTCCCCTGGAATCGTGAGGCCTGGCGTCAGTCCCGGAGCGCGGCGCCCGGATCGCAAGGCGCGAAGAGCGAGCTGATTGGGCATCAGTCAGCGATGAGCCACGCCGCGAGCCGGGGCCCCCGCCGCGCGTTTCTTGCGCGGTGGGGTGGGACGCGGAATGCCACGCCCGGAAATTAGGCTAGGCATCACGGTTCCAGGGGACCAGGCACGCGCCCACGGGCGCTCACGACGATCGCGCGGCCGTGGGCCGGCGCTAGCGGCGCGTCGCCGGCAGCGCCTCGAGGTCGAGGCCGCGCAAATACTCGCGGAACGGTTCGGCGAGATCGGGCCGGCGGAGCGCGAAGTAGACAACCGCTTTCAGGAATCCGAGCTTGTTCCCGGTGTCGTGGCGCACGCCCGTCACCTTGCAGCCGTAGATCGGGCGTGACTTCAGCAGCCGGCGCAGCCCGTTGGTCAGCTGGATTTCGCCGGTGCGGTCCTGCTCCTTGGCCGTCTCCTCCAGCGCAGGGAAGATATCCGGCGTCAGGATGTAGCGCCCGATGATCGCGAGATTCGACGGCGCCTCGTTCTGCGGCGGCTTCTCGACGAGATCGCGGATCCGGTAGACACCCGGCCGGATTTCCTCGCCGTCGATGATGCCGTACGAGCTGACGTTCTCGGGCGGCACCTCCTCGATGGCCAGGACGGGCCCGTCCATTTCCTCGAAGACATCGATCATCTGCCGCAGCGCCGGCGGATCCGCATCGATCACATCGTCCGCCAGGATCACGGCAAAGGGTTCGTCGCCGACGAGCGAGCGCGTGACCAGCACGGCATGACCAAGCCCGAGCGGTTCCCCCTGGCGCACGTACGAGACGTTGAGCAGGTTGGAAATCTGACGGATTTCCTGCAACTGCTCGGTCTTGCCGCGCGCTTCGAGGAACGACTCCAGCTCGATCGAGACGTCGAAATGATCCTCGATGGCGTTCTTGCCACGCCCGGTGACGAGGATCATGTTGTCCACGCCGGAGGCGCGCGCTTCCTCGACGCCGTACTGGATGATCGGCTTGTCGACGAGCGGAAGCATCTCCTTGGGCTGGGCTTTGGTGGCGGGCAGGAACCGCGTGCCCAGGCCCGCGGCAGGGAATACGGCCTTGCGGACAGCATTGCGCATCGGTCGCGATCGTACCTCAGACGCCGTCCGCCCGGTATACGATTTGTCCATGCTTGATCCCGCCTACGTCCGCGATCACCTCGACGAAGTCCGGACCGGGCTGAAGAACCGCGGCCTCGATCCGGAAACGATCCTGGGGCCGTTCGGTCAACTCGACGCCAAGCGCCGCGAGCTGATTCCGCTGGCCGAAGGGCTCAAGCGCGATCAGAACACCTCTGGCGAAGAGGTCGCGCGCGCCAAGAAGCAGGGGCTCGACCCCTCCGGTATCTTCGCGGCCAACAAGGCGCGCGGACAACAGATCAAGCAGCTCGAGGCCGAGCTCGAAGCGGTCGAACGGCAGAGGACCGACCTGCTGATGACGGTGCCCAACCTGCCCGACGTCTCGGTGCCGGTGGGCAGGAGCGCCGAGGACAACCTGGAAGTCCGCCGCTACGGAGAGCCCCGCGCCCTCGACTTCGAGGCGAAGCCGCACTGGGATCTCGGCGTCGCGCTCGCCATTCTTGACTTCGAGCGCGCCGCGCGGATGTCGGGTGCGCGGTTCTCCGTGTTGATGGGCCCCGGCGCCCGGCTGGCCCGCGCGCTGATCAACTTCATGCTCGAGTTGCACACCGGCGAGCATGGCTACACCGAGGTGGAACCGCCGTTCCTCGTGAACTCCGACGCCCTCCGCGGCACCGGGAACCTGCCCAAGTTCGAGCAGGACCTGTTCAAGATCGCCGGAGACTGGGACCTGTTCCTGATCCCGACCGCGGAGGTGCCGCTGACCAACCTGTACCGCGGCGAGATCCTCGATGGCCGGCAGCTGCCGCTGCTCTACACCGCGTACACGCCGTGTTTCCGCAGCGAGGCGGGCTCGTACGGCGCCGACGTCCGCGGCCTCATCCGGCAGCATCAGTTCGACAAGGTGGAGCTCGTCAAGTTCACGACGCCGGAACAGTCGTTCGACGAGCTCGACAGGCTGACCGCTAACGCCGAGGAAGTGCTGAAACGCCTCGAGCTGCCCTACCGGACGATGCTGCTGTGTACGGGAGACATGGGCTTCGCGTCGGCCAAGACTTACGACATCGAGGTCTGGCTCCCGAGCCAGAAGACTTATCGCGAGATTTCATCCTGCAGCAATACGATGGCGTTCCAGGCGCGGCGGGCGAACATCAAGTACCGCCCGCACGGCACCGGCAAGGTGGAGTACGTCCACACGCTCAACGGCTCGGGCCTGGCGGTCGGCCGGACGCTGATTGCCATCCTGGAGAACTACCAGGAGCGGGACGGGTCGGTCACGATTCCGCCGGCGCTGCGGCCTTACATGGGCGGGCTGGACGCGATCAGGCGGCCGGCCTAGCCGTCGGCCGCGCGATCAGGACCGCCGCGATCCCGTAGACGATCGCGCCGCACAACAGCGTCACCGAGAAGCCCCAGTTCATCGCGATGAACACGGCCAGCGTCGCGCCGAGGACCGAGAGCGCGCCGTTCATGCCCCACGCCCACGCCACCAGCTCAGGCTGCGTTTCGGAGAGTAGCCGGACGCCGGCCGGCAGTGGAATCCCCATCAGCATCCCGGCCGGCAGCATCAGCGCGACGGCAAGCGCAATGCGAAGGGGCAGCGGCCACGAGATCGCGAACTGGACGATGGCCGGCAGGGCGGTGCCCCAGACGAGCGCCACGCAGGCGACCGCGACGCACGCCACGACCGCGGCGCGCCGGACGTTGCCGTCCCCGATGCGCCGGCTGACGACGCTGCCGAGGCCGGTGCCGAGCAGCAGCGAGAAGAGCGTCACCGTCAGCGAGTAGACCGGGTGACCGAGCAGCAGGACGAAGCGCTGCAGCAGCGCGACTTCGATCAGCATGAACGCGCCGCCGAGGCATGCGAAGTAGGCCAGCGAGCGCAGCCAACCGGGCCCGAGCGCGCCGCGCGACGTCAGGGCGAGCGGCGCCAGGATGAACAGCACGATCAGGCCCGACGAAATCCCGAGCAGCACGAGCAGGGCGGTGAGACCGCCGGTCGCCCAGGCACCGGGATTGACCGGACGTTCGACCTGCCGGCCGGCCAGGCGCAGGAACGGGGCGACGAATGAATGATTGCGCAGGTTGGTCGTGTGGAAGAAGAACGGCCGGTCGTCTGTGGTCGGCGTCACGTCCAGACCGTACGACCGGTAGAACGCCCGGCGGTCCGGCGCGCGCAGCAGCCGGGCGTAGTCGTCCCGGTTGTCGCCGAAGGCCGGCGACGGGCGTCCCGGCAGGTAGAGGACGTTGAAGCCGAGGTCCCTCGCGGCGTCAGCGAGCGTTTGCGTCTCGGCCGCGCTGTAGGGGGTCTTCTTGAGGAGGAACGTCGCGACCTTGTCGTGCTGGATGATCGCCAGCCGATCCGCGGGATCCCAGCCGCGCCGCGCCCCCGCTTCCTGCGCCAGCGAAATCAGCCGGAGCCCGTCGAACACCCAGCGCGAGACGCTGAGGACGCCGCGGTCCGTCAGGTGATCGAGATAGTCGTCGAACGCCTCGACCGTGTAGAGCGAGTTCTCGCTGAGCGAATACGCGCCGGCGGCGGTCGCGGCCCAGGTGTCCACCAGCGACGCCTGGATGATGTCGTAGTTCTCCGCGGATCGGCGCACGAAGCTGCGGCCGTCCTCGACGGTGACATGGACGTCCGGGCGCTCGTAAATCCCGCCCGAATACTCCCGGAACTTCCCGCGCATGACGTCGTTCACGATGATCGGGTTGATCTCGACCCCGTCCACTTTCGACGCGCCGAAGACGAGTGCCGAGAGCAGATCGCGCCCGCCGCCCGTACCGATCACCAGCGCCGTGAATGGCCCGCCTGCGCCTTCCGTCTTCGGCGGGGCAGGTGAGCCAGCCTGGGCAGGCGAGGGAGGGGAGACGCGGCCGGCCGGCGTGCCGAACAAGCGGTAGCCGAGCGCCGTCAGTTCGTACTGCAGGTAGGCGACGTCCTTCAGATCTCCGCCGAACTTCAGGATCTGCGTGCCGGCGGCGGAGTCGATGTCCATCAGCCGCGTCTCGGGCAGCGGGCCCGTGTAGCGTTCGCTGAGCGACCACGCGCCGTAGGGCTGCTCGTACACGCCGATGCGGGAGAACGAGTTCCACTTGCTGAAGAGGACGGGGTGGTTCTCGTGCCCCTTCGTCGTGCTGACGTCGAACACCGGGCCGATCGTGAAAGGCAGGAGCAGTGCGACACCGCACAAAGCGGCGATCAGCCGGCCGCGGACCGCACGGGAGGCCTCGAACTGGACCGCCGCACCCAGCCCCCCGACCACCGCCGACAAGGCGATGGCGCCGGGCGCCCCGAGGATGTTCAGCGCGGGCATCAGCACCAGGCACCCGAGGCCGGCGCCCAGGAGGTCGGCCGCGTACACGGCGTTCACGCTGGCGCTCAGCCGCGAGATCGCGATCGTGATCGTGGCGCCTCCGGCGAAGAACGGCAGCGCCGACAGCAGGTACACCAGGCTCATCAAGGCGATGTTCGCGGGGGTATAGCTGAGTCCGACGTGCATCCGGACCAGCACCGCCAGCGCCACCAGCGTGAGTACGCTGAAGGCGATCGAATGCCGCACGAGCAGACGATCGGTCGGCACGTCGCGCCAGCGCTCCCGCATCAGGAACACGTAGACGCCACTCGCGCTCAGGCCGAACAGCGCGATCGAGATCGCCATGAACGCGAAGTGGTAGTACATCGTGACCGAGAAGATGCGCGTCAGCGACAACTCGGTCATCAGCAGCGAACCGGAAATCAGGGCGACGCCGAGGAGGGTACGGGTCGGGACCGGAGAGGGCACGCGTCAGTGTGTTCGACGCGCGACGTTCCGGTCAAGAATACCGGCATCAGCCCATTCCAGGTTGTGGTGAGGGTCAGCCCCTGTAGCCGAGCAGCAGCCGCGGCAGGACCAGCGTCAGGACCGGGAACGCCACGATCAAGGCCAGCCCGATGAGCAGCGCCACCAGGTACGGGACATACGCGCGGCTCACATCGTCAATGTCCACGTGCGCGATGCCGGCGGCGATCGTCAGGCCGACGCCCACGGGAGGCAGAAAGAAGGCGATGCCCATGGCGGCCACGATCACGATGCCGTAGTGGACCGGGTCGATGCCGAGCACGCGGCTGATCGGGAAGAGGATCGGGCCGAAGATGAGAAGCGCCGGCAGCCCCTCGAGCAAGGCGCCGATTACGACGAAGAGGACGACGGTCGACGCGAAAAAGCCCGCGCGGCTCGCGCCGGCCCCGCCAATCCAGGCGCCAAGCGTCTGCGGCACCCATTCGCGCACGAGAATCCAGGCAAACGCCGACGCCGCGGCAAGCACCCACAGCGTCGTCGCGGTCACGATCCCGCTCTGCGCGAGCTGCCCGACCATCGCCGTGCGGCGGATGCCGCCCATGAAGATCCCCGCGATCAGGGCGTAGACGACCGCGATGAGGGCCGCCTCCGTGACGGTCGTCGCGCCCGAGAAGATCCCGCCGAACAGCACAACCGGCAGCCCGGTGGGGACGATCGCGCGGCGGACCGCGCGCCAGAGCTGCGCGCGGGAGGCCCCGCTCGTCACCGGCCAGTGCTGGCGCCGTGCGCGCAGCGCGATGAGCGCGAGCAGGGCGCCCGCGAGGATGAAGGCCGGCACGAATCCCGCCAGAAAGAGCGTCACGATCGACAGGTTCACCAGCGAACCGAGCACGACCATCGTCAGGCAGGGGGGCACGAGGATCCCCATCGCGGAGGCGGCGGCGACGACGCTGACCGATTCGGGCCCGGAATAGCCGGCCCTGCGCATCGACGGGATGAGGAGGGAGCTGATGGCCGAGACGTCTGCCGCCGTCGAGCCGGAGATCCCCGAGAAGAGAATCTCCGCGACGACCACGACCATGGCAAGCCCGCCCCGAACTTTCCCGACGATCGCCATCGCCAGGTCCACGATGCGCTCCGAGATGCCCCCCGACTCCATCAGCGCGCCGGCCAGGATGAAGAGTGGAATGGCGAGCAACACGAAGGAATCGACGCCGCCGAGAATCTTGATGGGAAGAATAATCAGGCCCACCCCGCCGATACCCAGCAGGTAGGTGAGCGATGTCAGGGCGAGGGTGAACGCCAGCGGCAGGCCCAGCGCGCCGGTGACGAGAAAGCCGATGACCAGGATGACGAGTGGCGCCGCGCCGGCGACGAGCGGGATCAGGACGGAGGCGATGGCGATGCCGGCGGCCGCGAGCGACCACGAGAGCGAGGACCGATCGCGCCACGGGGCCAGGCCCTCGCGATAGAGCTGTTCGATGACCACGAGGGACATCAGCAGCAGCGCAACCGGCAGTACCCCGGAAATCCATGCGCCTGAGATGCCGCTGGCGGGAAGGCTCTCGCCTGCGCTCGACACCGTGAGGTGGCACGCCGGAACGATCAGGAAACCGAAGAAAGCGAGCAGCACGAGGCGCAGGCCGCGATCGACGGCCTGGCGCCGCGGTGCGGAGAGCAGGCGCACCAGCGCCGTCACCCGCGGATGCTGCATGTGACGCAGCGCGGCGATGCCCCCGACGCACATCAACCAGACCAGCAACAGACGGGCGATCTCTTCGGTCCACGGGATCGGTCTGTGCAGAGCGTGGCGGCCGATGACCTGCAGGCCCACCACGGCGGCCTGGGCGGCCACCAGGATCGCGATCGACCACTGCAGGATCCCATCCGATCGGGACGTCGAGGCCGGGGGATCCGCCACCATGCTCACGCCCTGATCACCTCGAGCCACGACTCGATGCCGTGCGCGCGCGCTTCGCTGGCCCACAGCCGCTCTGCGGCGTGCTGTAACGCCCCGCGGTCGATGTCCCGGATGATCATTCCGTTCTTCGCGAGCTGCGCGGTCGCCGCCGTGTCCTCGCCTGGCCCCATGGCTCGCTGGCGCTTCGCGGCTTCCAGCGCGGCTCCTTCGAGCGCCGCGCGGAGGTCAGAGGGAAGCCTGGCCATCGTCGCGGTCGACGCCCACAGGCCAAGCACCCCCGCGATATGGCGGGTGCGCGCCATGAAGCCCGCGATCTCGTAGAAACGCTGCTGCAGCGTCGTGCTCGCATCGTGCTCGTAGCCGTCGATCACGCCGGTCTGCAGGGAGGTGTAGACCTCGCCAAAGGCCATCGGCGTGGGGCTGGCTCCCATCAGCTCGACCGCCTTGACGTAGATCGGCGATTGAATGGTCCGGATCTTCAGCCCGGCGAGCTGGCCCGTCTCGGTGATGTCGCGGGACCGGGTGATCACCTGCCGGAAGCCGAAGGAATCGCCCCAGGCGAAGGGGCGCATCCGGACCGCGCCAGCGAGATAATCGGCCGCCTCCCGTCCGACGGGGCCGTCGACCACGCTGTGCACGTGCGTCCAGTCGCGCCACATGAACGGGAAGTCGAAGACCTGCAGCTTCGGTGCGACGCTGCCCCAGATCGCCGTGCCCGACACCATGAAGTCCACCAGCCCTTCCTGGAGCTGTTGCACGACCTCGCGTTCCTGCCCGAGCGTGCCGCTGGGGAAGACCCGAACGGTCACCGCGCCGCCCGTCGCCTCTTCAGCCAGCTTCCGGAACGTGTCGCCAAACACGTGAAGCGAGGTGGTGCCCGCGGCCATCGAGTGCGAGAGCCGCAGCACGATCGGTCCGCGCGCCGCGCCAGACCGGCATCCGGCGGCGAGCGCCGAGGTGGCGAGGCCCGCCAGGAATTCGCGGCGACCAACCGGCGTGTGCACGGTGGGATTCTACTCTCCGATCTACACTCACCTTCATGAAACCCAATTTTGATCTGACCGGCAGGGTCGCGCTCGTCACGGGGGCCTCGTCAGGGATCGGGGCGGCGACGGCGATCACGCTGGCCGACCTGGGAGCCAGCGTGGCGCTCGGCTATCACCGTCATCGCCAGAGCGCCGAAGAGACCCGCGACCGGATTGTGGCGGCGGGAGGCACGGCCATCGCCGTGATGGCCGATGTGTGCCGCGCGGGCGACGTCCGGGCGCTCGTGGATCGCGCCGGGAAAGAGCTCGGGCCGATCGACATCCTCGTCAATAACGCGGGGTCGCTCGTGGCCCGGTCCGGCATCCTCGAGGTCAGCGAGGACCGCCTCAACGAGATCGTGGCCCTCAACTTCACGAGCGCGGTGCTCGCCTCGCAGGCGGTGGCGGCCTCGATGATCGAGCGCGGGCGCGGCGCCATCATCAACGTGGTGTCGATCGCGGGCCATACCGGCGGCGGGCCGGGCGCCGGCCTCTACGCCTCGTCCAAGGCGGCGCTCACCGCCTTCACCAAATCGCTCGCCAAGGAACTGGCGCCGCGGGGCGTCCGCGTCAATGCCGTCTCTCCCGGCGTCATCGACACGCCCTTTCACGAGGTGTTCTCCACGCCGGAGATGATGCAGAACTTCGTCAGGATGATTCCCCTCGGCCGCGTCGGCACCGCCGCGGAGTGCGCCAACGTCATCGCGTTTCTCGCGTCCGATGCCGCCAGCTACATCGTGGGAGAGACGATCGACGTGAATGGGGGCCAGTTGATGAGATAGGAGCCGGCGATCCGCCTCCATACGCACCTCAAGTCCACCTTCGCGCGTTACGGGCTGCTCGACAGCCAGATGGTCTTGGTCAAAGGGTTCTTCTCGGAGACGCTGTCGCAGCTAAAGACGGACGCCTTCGCCGTCATCCGGATCGATGGGGATGTGTTCGAGAGCACGATGGACGCGCTCGAGGCGCTCTATCCGAAGTTGTCCGCCGGGGGCTATTGCATCATCGACGACTTCCACACCTTCTCCCAATGCCGGAGGGCGGTCGAACAGTATCGGCACGCGCACGGCGCCGCCGACGCGATCGAGGCGATCGACGACCACGGGGTGTTCTGGCGAAAGTCGTAGGATTCGTCCGCCTCCGCCGGCTTCGCCGCTTCGGCGGGACAGACGTTCCGGGCGTCGACTACCGGCTCGGGACGAGTGGCAGCTCGATGAAGCTGGCGCGATCGGGCGCGTGGTAGATCCGCTGCACGGCCTTCCGGTAGTCCGCTGGCTTCGCCCAGAAGATGTTCGGCACGAACGT
>JBKJRJ010000383.1:0-4113 GCA_046594705.1 Vicinamibacterales bacterium | reverse complement strand
GCTGGTCATCTTTACCTCCGACAATGGTCCCTGGCTGTCGTACGGCAATCACGCCGGGTCGCCCGGGCCGTTCCGCGAAGGCAAGGCGACGGCCTTCGAGGGTGGCGTGCGCGTGCCTTTCGTGGCGCGCTGGCCCGGGCGCATTGCCAAAGGCACGGTCGGCCACCTGCCCGCGATGACCATCGACCTGCTGCCGACGCTCGCCGGGCTGGCCGGGGCGCCGCTGAGCGCAGCACGCATCATCGATGGACGCGACATCTGGCCGCTGCTGGCGAATCAACCGAACGCGGCGGCACCGCACGACGCGCTCTTTTTCTTCTGGGGCGGCGAGCTGCACGCCGTCCGCAGCGGCAAATGGAAGCTGCACCTGCCGCACCCGTATCAATCACTCGACCTGGCGGGCCACGGGGGCAGCCCGGGCAAGTACATCCGGAAAGAGATCGGGCTGTCGCTGTTCGACTTGGAAAGCGACGCGGGGGAAACGACGGACCTGGCCGGCCAGAATCCGGCCGTCGTCCGGAGGCTGCTGGAACATGTCGAGCGGGCACGAGAGGATCTGGGCGACTCCCTGACCCAACGGACGGGAAAGAACGTCCGGCCTCCGGGGAGGATGTGAGACAGGTGATTCGCGACCCGGCGAAGGCATGGGCGTTACCGTGCGCGATCGTCTTCTGTGTCGCCCTCGATCCGCGTATCGGTGTGGCACAGGCCGTCACATCGGCCCCCTTCGCGCTGCCGCGACTGACCCTCGATGCGTTGCCTCCAGCGGTGCGAGCCGGACTGCAGGAGGCCTACGACGCTGCGTCTGCCCGCCCGCGCGATCCATCCGCGCTGGGCCGCCTGGGCATGATCCTTCACGCCTACGAACAGTACAACTCGGCCGACGCCTGCTATCGCGCCGCACGCCAGCTCGCGCCGCGAGCGATGTCCTGGACGTATCTGTCCGCCGTGATCGACACGGAGCTGGGCAGGAACCTGGCGGCGGCGGCGGCGTTTCGCCGGGCGCTGGCGATCGAGCCCGGTTACTGGCCCGCCCGGCTGAGACTGGCCGACGCGCTGATGAACGGCGGCGACCTCGATGCCAGCCGCACGGAGTATGAGGCGCTGGTGCGCGACTTCCCGGAGCTGGCGGTCGCGCATTACGAACTCGGCCGGCTGTTGTGGACCCGCGGCGATGCCGCGGCCGCGGTGGAGCGCTACCGGCGGGCGGTCGAACTCGAACCGCAATTCGGCCGCGCGCACTACGCGCTGGCGCTGGCGTATCGCGACGCGGGCGCCGGCGAGCGCGCCGAGGCGCATCTCGACGCGTACCGTCGGTTGGGACCCCGTCGTCCCGTGCCGGCCGATCGGCTGCTCGATCAGATCAGATCGATGAAAGGGACGGGCCGGGACCTGCTCGCGGAGGGGGCGCGGCTTGGCCGGGCGGGGCGTCTGGCCGAATCGATCGCCATGCATCTGAAGGCCGTCGCCGCGGATCAGGCGGATGCTCAAGCCCACGTGAACCTGATTTCTTTGTACGGTCGGACGGGACAGCCGGACAAAGCGGAGAAGCATTACCACACCGCGCTCGCGCTCGGCAGCAGTCTCGCGGAGGCCCACTACAACTACGGCGTGCTGCTGGCGGCCGCCAGCCGATATGACGAAGCGGCCGCGGCGTTCCGCAAGGCGCTGGACGTCGATGCCTTTTACGCGTCGGCACATCACAACCTGGCCGCGCTGCTCGCGCGGCAAGGGAAGCTGGGCGACGCGGCCGGCCACTACGGCCGGGCGATCGCCAACGATCCGCAGCACCGTGGGGCGCGCGTCGGTCTGGGGCGCGTTCTGGTGGCACTCGGCCGGCCTCTCGAGGCGATCGATCAGCTCCGGAAAGTGCTGGTTCCAGAAGACGCCGAGACGCCGCGCTTCCAGTACGCGCTCGCACACGCGTACCTGGCGGCCGGCGACGCGGCCCAGGCCGGCGCGCATGGGCAGCAGGCGCTGCGCCGCGCGAAGGATCTGGGACAAACCGAGTTGGCGGCCGAGATCGAACAGTGGCTGGGCCGGATCGGGCACGTACCACCATGAAGGCCGGGTGGGCTCAGGTCGCCGCCGGGTCGCTGCTCGTGGCGAGTGGCTATGCGCCTTCAGGCGCCGCCGGTGGGTTTCGCGACGTCGCCGCCGACGCCGGCCTGCATTTTCAGCACGTCAGCGGCGCCGCCGGGCGGTATCATCTCCCTGAAATTATGGGTGCGGGCGGCGCGCTGGTCGACTTCGACGGCGACGGCGACCTCGACATCCTGCTGCTTCAGGGCCGGGCGCTGTATGGCCGTGCGCCGGCGCGGGGACCTTCGAGTGGTCATCGTCTGTTTCGCAACGACCTCTCGTCGCCGGCAGGCGCCGGGCCGACGCTGCACTTTACGGACGTCACCGAACGCGCCGGCTTCGTGCCGGGCGATTACGGGATGGGAGTCGCCGTCGGCGACTACGACAACGACGGCGATGCGGATCTCTACATCACGAACTACGGTCCGAACCGCTTGTATCGAAACAACGGCAACGGCACGTTCGCCGACGTGACCGCCGGGGCCGGGCAAGGACTGGACGATCCCCGCTGGAGCACCAGCGCCACATTCGCCGACTATGACAGCGACGGCGATCTCGATCTCTTGGTCGCCAACTACGTCGACTTCACCGTTGAGGGCAGCAAGAACTGTTTCGGTCCGACCGGCGCGCGAGATTATTGCGGTCCCCTGCAGTTCCGGCCTGTCCCGGATCGGCTGTTCCGGAACAACGCTGACGGGACCTTTTCCGATGTCAGCGAGTCGTCCGGGATCACCCGAGCCGATGGCCCCGGGCTGGGCGTGGCTGGAGCCGACTTCAACGGCGATGGACGTCTCGACTTCTACGTCGCCAACGACGGCACGGCGAATCAGCTCTGGCTGAACCAGGGCGGCGGCACCTTCGAGGATGGCGCGCTCATGGCCGGTGTGGCCTTCAATAATGAAGGGCAGGCCGAAGGCAGCATGGGCCTCGCCATCGGCGACCCTGACAACGACGGCGACCTCGACCTGTTCGTGACGAACATCACCGGCGAAAGCCACGCGTTCTACGAAAACCTGGGCCGCGGACGGTTCGAGGACCGTCGGCTGCCGGCCGGGCTCGCCTCAACGACGCGGCCGTCCACCGGGTTCGGGACCGATTGGTTCGATTACGACAACGACGGGCTGCTGGATCTGTTCGTCGCGAACGGCGCCGTGACCATCATCGAAGCGCTCCGCGGCGATCCCTTGCCATTCCGCCAGAGGAACCAGTTGCTGCGAAACATCGGCGGCGCGCGCTTCCGGGACGTCACGGGCGAGGCCGGTCCCGGCCTGCAGCTCTCCGAGGTCAGCCGGGGCGCCGCGTTCGGTGACGTCGATAATGACGGCGACGTGGACGTGCTCGTGACGAACAACGCCGGTCCGGTGCGGCTGCTGCTGAACGAGTCCTCGTCGGGCCGCGCCTGGCTGGAAGTGCGCCTCGAGGGTGTGGCGGACAACCGGCAGGGCCTCGGCGCCCGGGTTGGACTCCTGACGAAGGAGGGCGCAACGGTCTGGCGGCGGGCGCACACGGACGGCAGCTATCTCTCGGCAAGCGATCCACGGGTGCACTTCGGGTTCTCCACCACCGACGCGATCGCCGGCGTGGTCGTTGAGTGGCCGCGCGGGTTGCGCGAGAGCTGGACCGGCCTGCGGGCCAATCAGATCGTGACGTTGAAACAGGGCGGCGGACAGAGCCGGCCGTGATACCGTCCGCACACCAACGCCGCGGCCATCCGGCTCAAAGAACCGATCGGGGCAGACGCTGTTTACTGACTGAGGAGGAGATCGCAATGAAGGGTCCAGGTCCCAATCCGTTATGGCGGACAGTGTTTACCGTGCTGCTCGTCGTGCTCGCGGCCGGCGCACCGGCGCCGCCAGTCCACGCGCAGGTTCTGTATGGGTCGATCGTCGGCAGCGTGAGGGATACGACGGGCGGGGTCCTGCCAGGCGCGACCGTCACCATCACGCAGACAGAAACGAAAACCACGCGGGAGACCGTCAGCGACGCGACCGGCGCGTACCGGTTTCCGACCCTCCAGCCGGGGACCTACAC
>JBKJRJ010000375.1:0-2834 GCA_046594705.1 Vicinamibacterales bacterium | reverse complement strand
GCCGCGAGACCGATGACGCGGAGGGCCGCGCTCACCGGGAATCAACTCAACGTGAGAATGGAGCGCGACGGCCAGGTCGTGCAGCAGGTCAACGCCGAGATCAATCTGCCGAACCTGCTCGCCACGGTCTTCGCGAACACGCGCCGAGACAGCGGCGAGATTCCCTTTGCCGTCGGCAAGGACGGGCATCTCTACGCGCCGAACGAGGCCGATCGCGCGCAGCTCGCGACGCTCGACCTGTCGCGCGTCGACGACACGCCCGGCACCAAGCGCGCCGGGAACTGGATCGTCGTCACCATGCCGGACCGCTCGGGCGCCGGGCTGCGCTTCGGCATCGCCCGTCCGGTCGGCAACCTGCTGAGCGATCTGCGCCGGACGACGGCGAGGAACGCCGGATTCGGTTTGCTGTTCATCGCGATCGCCCTCGCCGGGATGGTGCCATTGTCAGGGCGGCTGACGCGCCATCTCACGGATCTCACGGACGGCGTCGGCCGCATCGCGCAGGGCGATTACAGCGCGCGCGTGCCGGTGCAATCGCGCGACGAGATCGGGCGGCTCGGGGCGGCGTTCAACCGGATGGCGGCGGACGTCGAGCAGCATCAACGCTCGGCGGTCGAACAGGAGCGCATCCGCCGCGAGCTCGAACTGGGCCGGCAGATTCAAGCGGACATGCAGCCGCGTGCGCCGCTGCAGGTTGGTCTGACGGAAGTGAAAGGCGTGTCGGTCCCGGCGCGTGAAGTCGGCGGCGATTTCTTCAATTACTTCCAGCTCGAATCGGGTCTCGTCGCCCTGCTGGTCGGCGACGTGTCCGGTAAAGGCGTCGGCGCCGCGCTGCTGATGGCGAACATCCAGGCCTCGCTCCGCACCCGCTTCGCCCTCGGCCAGGGACTGTCGGCCATCGCCGAGGCCATCGACCGCGATATCGAGGCGAATTCACCCGGACCGGTATATGCGACGCTCTTCATCGCCATCTTCGATCCCGCGACCCGGCTGCTGCGCTACGTCAACGCCGGGCACAACCCGCAGTTCGTCCTGCGCGCCGACCGCCCCATCGAGAAGCTGTCGGCGACGGGCCTCCCCGTCGGCATGCTGGCGGGGCACGGCTACAGCGAGCGAGCGGTACAGCTGGCGGCGGGCGATCTGCTGTTCTTCTATACCGATGGCTGCGTCGAGATGGAGAACGAGGCTGGCGACATGTTCGGCTCCGATCGCCTCGAGTCGCTGGTCGCCGCCGCGGCGCGTGGTAGCGCCGAACAGGTGCTCACCACGGTCGAAGGGGCCATTGCGGCGTTTCGCGGCGGCCGTGACCTGTTTGACGACGCCACGATGATGGCGGTGACGGTCGGATAGGCCGGCCCGGCGGGGTGCTACCATGGCCGCGCCGGCACGCCACTTTTTTCGCATGCGCCGCCGGGCCGGTGAGCTTTTCGCCGTGGATTCACGCCACGGGTACAAACGTCATTCACCAAGGAGAACTGTCCCATGCTGAAGTCCCCTGGAAGCGTGGATCGGTGCATGAGTCCCGGGCGTGGCGCCCGGACCGCAAGGCGCGACGAGCGAGCAGACCGGCCGGCAGAATCCCTGTGATACCCTCCGACTCCACAGCAGCCACATGCCAACACCTGTTCTCTCGTCCTCCATGGTGAGCCCGCCCGCCCGCGCGGTCGGGCGGCACGACCGCCTGTTCTACGGCGCGATGTCGGTCGCGATGGCGCTGATGGTCTTCGTCGGATTCTCGCCGACTTATTACCTGCGACTCTTCTCGGACGGACCGAAAGCGACGCTGAGCGGCGGGCCATTCACCACGCTCGTCCACCTGCATGGCGCCCTGTTCACCGCCTGGGTGCTGCTGTTCATCGTCCAGACCGCCCTCATTGCCAGCCGCCGCGTGGCCGTGCACCGCCGCCTCGGTGTCGCGGGCGCCGTGCTCGCCCTGGCGATGGTGGTTGCCGGGATCTCGACCGCCCTCGCGACCGCCGCGCGAGGCTCGGCGCCGGCAGGCATAGATCCCCTTGCCTTCCTCGTCATCCCGCTGTTCGACATGATCCTGTTCACCACCTTCATCACGACCGCGCTGATGCTCAGGCGTAACAAGGAAGCGCACAAGCGTCTGATGCTGCTGGCCTATGTCAGCATTATCGTCGCCGCGGCCGCCCGTCTGCCGGGCGTCCTGGCCTTCGGTCCGCCGGCGTTCTTCGGCCTTGCCCTTCTCTTCGTCGTGGTGGCCGCGATCTACGATTTCGTGTCGCGCGGCCGAGTGCATCCTGTCTATTTATGGGGCGGAGCGCTGTTCGCGATCTCCATCCCGCTTCGCCTGGCCATCTCGGGCACGGCCGCATGGCGGGCCTTTGCCGGGATGTTGACGAGATAATCGTTCCCCGGAGGTCTGCGTGATGCGGCAACCGCTCAGTCGTCGTCGCTTCCTCGCCACGTCCGCCTTGTTGCCCTTCGCCACAGCCGGCGCGGCGGCCACCGCCGCACAGGCGCCGATCCCTCGCACCGGCGGCTCGCACCTGCGCACCTCGCTCAACGCCTACTCGTTCAGCGAACTGCTCACCGGTAACGCCAAGGACAAGACCACAGGGACCGATCTGTTCGGCGTCTGTGATTTCTGCGCCAAGCTCGGGTTCGATGCAGTGGACCTGACCGGCTACTTCTTCCCGGGATACCCGCAAGCGCCAGACGACCGCTACATCATCCGGTTGAAACGGCACGCCTTCAACCTCGGGCTCGAGATCAGCGGCACCGGCGTCCGCAACGACTTCACCGCCGCCGATCCCGCGATCCGCGCCGAGGGCATCCAGCGCCTCAAGCGCTGGATCGAAGTCGCCGCG
>JBKJRJ010000372.1:0-6150 GCA_046594705.1 Vicinamibacterales bacterium | reverse complement strand
GGTCCTCGCCACATCGGCGGTCCTGCTGGCCTCCACTCCGACCTTCTGGACCGTTTCGACGCAGCCCGACTTCCTCAAAGGGGACGTCGAGAACCTGTCGATCGACAGCGACGGCCGAATCTTCCTGGGACCCGTGACGGCGCAGGTGGCGGAAACTTCCGCGCCCTTTCTCTGGACCGTGCTCGCCGGGTCCGACGGCGCGCTCTGGGCCGGGACCGGCAACGAAGGACAGGTGCTGAAGATTGCCCGCGACGGCAAGACCACGACCTTCTTCGACGCCGGGGAGATGGAAGTGCACGCGCTGGCGCCGGCGCCGAACGGCGGGCTCTACGTCGCGACCTCGCCCGACGGCAAGATTTACGAAGTCGCGGCGGGCGGCACCGCGAAGACGTTGTTCGATCCCGACGACAAGTACATCTGGTCGCTGGCGGTCGCGGCCGATGGCGCGCTGTTCGCTGCCACCGGTGAAAAGGGCAACATCTACCGGATCACGCCCGACGGCAAGGGATCGATCTTCTACAAGACGAACACCACTAACGTCGTCGCACTCGCCATCGACAAGGCCGGCAACCTGATTGCCGGCACCGAATCGCCGGGCCGGATCTTCCGCATCGACACAGCCGCCAAGGCGTTCGTGTTGCTCGACTCGCCGTTCAAGGAAATCCACGCGCTGAAGCTCGCGGCCGATGGGACCATCTACGCCGCCGCGTTCAGCGGCGCGCCGGGGGGCGAGGATCGCGCCGCCCCGATCATCTCGACCAGCCCCGAGCTGGCGCGCGCGCCCGTCCCCAGCGTGTCCGCGGAAATCACCGCCATCACCGTGGTCGACGCCTCGTCGGGCATGTCGTCCGCGAGTGCCGCCGGCAGCGCGCGGTCGCGAAACGCCAAGGGGGCCATCTTCCGCATCCGTCCGGATGGCTTGTGGGACACGCTGTGGGAGGCGACCGACGACTGGCCGTTCGACCTGCTGATCGAACCCGACGGCGCGGTGCTCGTCGGCACCGGCAAGGAAGGCAAGATCTTCCGCCTGGCAGGCGACCCCGCGCGCGCGACGCTGCTCACCCGCGTGCCGGCCCGGCAGGTCACGTCACTCATCCGCGACACGTCCGGCCGCATCATCGCCGCCACCAGCAATCCTGGAAAGGTGTTTTCCGTCGCCGCCGGACAGGCTCCGACCGGGACCTACAGTTCCGACGTGCGCGACGCCGGCACGGTGGCGACCTGGGGCGCGATCCGCTGGCGCGCCGCGGCGAAACCCGGCGAGGTGGAACTGTTCACCCGCTCCGGAAATACCGCGACGCCCGACGAGACCTGGAGCGCCTGGTCCAAGGCCTATACGGTCGCGACCGGTGAACCAATTGCCTCACCGAACGCGCGGTATCTGCAATGGCGGGCAGTACTCAAGGGCGGTACGGTATCGCCGAAGCCCGTGAGCGGCACGGCGCGCGCGGTTGGCGGCGGGGCCGCACCGACGTCCGCGTCCGACTCCCCGCGGGCGGCGGCCGGACCGGTGCTGACGTCGGTCACCACCGCCTACCTGCCCCGCAACCTCCGGCCGAGTGTGACGAGCATCACGGTGCATCCCCCGGGAACGGTCTTCCAGCGCCCGTTCTCGACCGGGGAACTGGAGATTGCCGGCTTCGAGGACAACACGTCCGACGGCCGCAACCCGGCGCAGCCTAACCAATCCACCGGCTCGACGCCCGCGCCGAGCGCTCCGGCGCTCGGACGCAAGGTGTACCAGAAGGGGCTTCAGACGTTCGTGTGGAAGGCGGAAGACGAGAACGACGACCGGATGCAGTACGACGTGTCATACCGGCGCGAAGGGGACAGCGCGTGGAAGCCGCTGAAGCGCGGACTGTGGGACGCGATTGTTGTCTGGGACACCACCTCGGTGCCCGACGGCACCTACTTCGTCAAAGTGGCCGCCACCGACACGCCGTCGAATGCTCCCGCGACGGCGCTGCTCGGCGAATTCGAGAGCGTGAGCTTCGACATCGACAACACGCCGCCAGCCGTCGACATCCAGTCCGCCACGCGCGCCGGGACGCGCGCCACCGTGAAGTTCCTGGTCCGGGATGAACAGTCTGCCGTCCTGCGCGTCGAGTACTCGCTCGACGCCAGCCGCTGGCGCGCCGCCTATCCGTTGGACGGTCTGCCGGACTCGCGCCGCGAAGAGTTTGAGGTGACGCTCGATGACGGGGACGCCGCGCGCTCAATCATCATCCGCGTGACCGACGCGATGAACAACGTCGCGACGGCGGTGGCGGAGATCCGACGTCAGTAGTTGGTGTCTGCCAACTGCTAACTGCCAACTGTTAACTCCCCACCACCCGGGCGCTCTTCGGCTTGACGGTCAGGTGCTCCACCACCCACACCAGGTTGACCGCGATCGGGTCGGCCCCGTAGCGCGCGGGTTCGAGACGGCCTCGGGAGATCTCGTCGATCAACTGCGCCACGTGGCGCTGGCCTCGTCCCTCCCCCAGCGCCTCGAGCCCGGAAATATTCCCTTCGCGGGTGATCACGGCGGCGAACGCGAGCATCAACTCCCCTCCGGCGCCGGACCGTTCGAGCGACGCTTTCACAATGCCCTCTTCGGGCACCGAGGGGGCCTGGATCATCAAGCCGTCCATGCTCGCCGGATTGAGGTTCGAGCCCGACGGCGCCGCCATCGCGGTAATCAGCGCGCGCAGCGAGTCTTCCCGCTCGGGCGACGCGTAGTGCAGCATGCCGAGCACGATGCCGCCGCACAGGACCGTCGCGGCCGTCGAGGCGAGGCCGATCCACACCAGGTGCATGTCGTCGAAGGTGCGTCGCAGCCGCGCCAGCCAGGCCTCGTTGGCCTCCGCCCGCATCCGGCCGATCACCCCGGGGCGCAGTCCCGTCCAGTCGTCGGACGGGCCCGGTGCCGAGGCCAGGCGCAGCGCCGACGACACCTCTTCGTGGCCGCGCAGCTCCTCGACGCAGCCGGGACAGGTGTGCAGGTGTCCCTGCACCGCAATCCGCTTCTCGATCGACAGCTCGCCGTCGTAGAAGGCCCCCAGGCGCCGCCGCACCGCCGCGCAGCTCAAACGGTTCATGCGTCCCTCAACAGCGCGCGAAGCCCTGCGCGGGCGCGCGCGAGGCGCGACTTCACCGTCCCAACCGCAATCCCCAGCGAGAAGCCGATCTCGTCGTAGCTGAGGCCGTCGATTTCGCGCAGGACGATGGCGGTCTTCTGGTCGAACGGGAGCCGATCGAGGGCGACCCGAATCCGCTCGGCGAGAAACTTCTGTCCCACCAGCCGGTCCGGCCCGCTGTCAATCCGCTCCGGAAGGTCGCCGTGCTCCTGGATGTGCTCGTCGAGCGAGACCTGCTGGGCCTTGTGGCGCCGCCGCCACCACCGTTGGCGATTCCGGGCCTGGTTGACGACGATGCGATAGATCCAGGTGCGGAGGCTGGAGTGGCCGCGGAAGGAGTGCACGGTGCGGAAGACGTGCAGGAAGACTTCCTGCGACACGTCGAGCGCCTCGTTGTGGTCGTTGAGAAGGTTGAGCGACAGCTGGTAGACCATCCGCTGGTGCTCGGCCACCAGCTCGGCGCAGGCGTCCTCGTCGTGGGCGGCGCAGCGCTGGACGAGCAAGGCCTCGCGCCCGTCGACGTCGGTCCAGGTGATAGCACGAACGGGTTTCACGGACAGCTCTCCGCCCATAGTAGCACTGCCCCCTCAGCCAGTTAGAGTCCGGCGGCCCCGGAAAGTTCCCCTGTAAGATTGAGGTGATGAAACGGGTCCTGGCCGGACTGGTGCTCCTGGGGCTGAGCGCCGCCGGGGTATACGGCTACACCCTGGGCGAGCGGGAGCGCACCTACCGCCAGCTCGTCGCTGACGGTGACGCCGCCCTGGCGCGCGACGACACCTCCGCGGCCGTCGAGGCGTTCAGCGGCGCCATCACGCTCAAGAACGACTCGATGGTCGGCTACCTGAAACGGGGCCAGACCTACCGGCGCCGCGGGGAATTTAGCGCGGCGATCCGCGACCTCCACCGGGCGGCAGAGATCGATCCCGCGGCGACCCGGCCGCTCGAGGAGCTGGGCGACGCCTACTTGGCCGACACGCCTCGCCGCTATGGGTCCGCCGCCGAGCGGTTCCAGGCCTACGTCCAGCTGGATAACCGGGCGCCGCGGGTGCTCTACAAGCTGGCCTTCGCGCGGTATCACGAGGGGCACGCCGCACAGGCGATCGACGCGCTGCAGCGGGCCATTGCACTCGATGAACGCTTCGCCGAGGCGTTTTACCTGCTCGGCCTCTGCCAGCGCGACATGCAGCAGCTGGAGGCCGCCCGCGCCGCCCTCGAGCGATCGATCGAGCTGCAGCCCGCGCTCCTGCACGCGCGCGAACAGCTGGCCGATCTCTACGGTGTGCTCGGCCGGACCGACGCCCGGCTGACGCAGCTGCTGGCTTTGACCGCGCTCGATCCGGGCCCGTCGCGGGCGGTGACGCTCGGCCTCGCCTACGCGCGCGCCGGCCAGACCGAGCAGGCCGTCCTCACTCTCGGAAGCGCCGCCGAGCGCTATCCCGAACACGCCTACGCTTACGTCGCGCTGGGACGGGTCTGGCTCGAGATCGCCCAGGCGCGCAACGATCGCGTTGCGCTCAGCAAGGCCATCGGCGCGCTGGAAGGCGCGGTGGGAAGCGACGACAGCAGCGAAGCCCTGACGCTCTTCGGGCGCGCGCTGCTCCTCGCGTCGGACGAAGAGAGCGCCGAGCGCACGCTGCAGGACGCCACCGGGAAGCAGCCGGTCGAGCCGCTCGCCTTCTATTACCTGTCGGACGCCGCCGAGCGCCTCGGACACTTCGCCATCGCCCGCCGGGCGCTGCTCGATTACGAGACCCTGCGCGGAGACGAGACCGACGCCCGGAGACGGACCACCCATGCGACCAGGCTCGGGGATCTGTCGCTGCTCCTCCACGACCCCGCCGGTGCGGCCACCTACTTCCTGCGCGCCGCGGACGGCTCCGACGCCGCCCTCCTCGCGCGCGCCGCCGACGCGCAGCTGCGCGCGGGCGACCAGGAGGCCGCGCTCGCCACCGCCACCAAGGCGCTCGAGAAGGATCCCCGGAACGCGCTGGCCCTGGCGACGGAACGACGCGCCCTGCGGCTTCAGGGGAACGCGCCGGCGTCCCTCAGCAAGGCACCCAGACACGAAGGCACCAAGCCCCGATAGTCGCCCGCCGCCCTCACTCAGACGGCAGACCCAAAGACAGGAAGACAGGAAGACCTGATGGCTCTACCGTTTCGGTCAGTGAGCCCTTCGTGCCTTACGGCCTTGGCGCCTTACGGCCTTGGTGCCTTGCGGTCATCCCGTGGCCACCGGCCGCGAAGCGGCGGGCTTTAGGGCTCGGGTCGGAATAGAGTTGCCACCTTGGCCGCCGACGCATCCCGCCGGGCGGCGTTGCTCGTCGCTTACATACGCCCGGTATGCGCGCTCCTCGCGCCTTGCCGGGCGGGCGCCTCGACGCCCAAGGTGACAACCCTATTCCCACCAGAGCCCTTAACGGCGGGCGAGCGCGAGGTAGGTCACCGCGGCGACGCCAAACCCGACGAACCAGGCGTAGTCGTAGATCGGACGCAGCGCGGGAACGACGAGACCGATCCACGCGGCGGCGCAGCCGGCGAGCGTCGCGATCACGCCCGGCAGGTGCCAGCCGGCGGTGTAGCGGTAGGTGCCGTTCGGCAGATAGAGATCCTCGAGGTTCAATTCTTTCTTCCGCACGATCCAGTAGTCGGCGATGAGGACGCCGGCGATCGACCCGAGCCCGCCGGAGTAGCCCAGCAGCCAGGTGAAGATGTAGCCTGAGGGATCGGCGAGGAGCCGCCACGGCTGGATCAGGATGCCGACGATCCCGGTGATCAGCCCGCCGGTCTTGAAGCCGATCGCGCGCGGGAAGGCGTTGGCGAAGTCGTTGGCCGGCGACACGACGTTGGCGGCGATGTTGACGGCCAGCGTCGCGACCACCGCGGTGAACATCGAGATCGCGATGACGAAGGGATCCTGGAACTTGCCGATCAACTTGATCGGGTCCCAGATCATCTCCCCATAGATGATCGTCGTCGCGCTGGTGATCATCACGCCCATCGCCGCGAACACGAACATCGTCGTCGGCAGCGC
>JBKJRJ010000455.1:0-2784 GCA_046594705.1 Vicinamibacterales bacterium | reverse complement strand
CGTGACGAACACGGGCGGCGGGCTGACCGGTCCGCCGTCCGGTCGAGCAGGCGCGAGAAAGATCACAAACCATCGGCCCACGGCGGCCTGCAGCAACGACACCGTCGCGACGAGCATCAGCCGCTTGTGGGTTTCGAGCCGCTTCACCTTGAGCAGCGCCAGTGTGAAGAGCACCGCAAAGAACGCGATGCCGGAGACAGGCACGATGGTGAAGGCCTTGACCGCGTCGCCGAAACCTTCGGCGGTCGATTGCTTGAGGCTGGTGACCGCTGCCGCCATGCCCACGAAACACATCGTCGTCGCCAGTGCCACGCCAAAGACTCCCAGTTCGCGATGCCGGGTGACTCTGTGATTGGCCGCCAGCCAGGTCTGGATGAGGAACAACACCGTCCAGCCGTAGAAGACGGCGGCGTGGACGTGCGAGATCGCGGGGACACGGAGCGTGCCGCGCAATAGCGGCACCCAGTAGGTCGGCGCGAACCCCACTACGGCCACGGCCAGGCACGCGGCCGCGAGGCGGACGTAGAACTGCTGACGAGTGGCGACGGCCGCCCGGGGCGCGACACCTGCCTGGGCCATCAGGGTCATGACAGGCGTATTCTAGCGCAACCCGCCCACACCCCACGCGCGCCGGATGGGCGCACAAGTCGCTGAGCACGTCGGGCGAAGTCGGGCAGCGGCGACCGAGGCGGCGTGTTGGGAAGTCCGAGGGGCGAAGCCCCTCGGGTAGAACTCGATCCACAATGGTCGGGCATGGAAGCGTGGCGGGTGCACAAATTCGGCGGCTCGAGCGTGGCGGACGCCGGCTGCATGGAGCGGGTCGCGGGGATCCTGGAGAACGACCCGTCGCCCCGCGTGGCCGCGGTGCTGTCGGCGTGCCGCGGCGTCACCGACGATCTGCTGACGATGGTGAACGCCGCGGAGCGCCTGGAGGACGGCGACGCGGCGCGGCTGGAGGCGATACGGCAGCGCCACGTCGGGATCGCGCGGACCCTGCTCGGCGGGCCCGCGGCCGACGAATACAGCGAGGAGCTGGGCGCCGACTGCCGCGACATCGCCGGCCTCCTGCAGACCATCCGCCTGGTCCGCATTGCCTCCCCCGTCGTCCGCGATCTGCTGGCCGGCTACGGCGAGATCTGGTCGACGCGTCTGTTCGCGCGCTACCTCCAGGCGCGTGGCAAGCGTCCCGGCGGCGTGCGATGGGTCGACGCGCGCGAGATCGTCGAGGTCGATGCCGGACCGCTCGGCCCGAGCATCTTCTGGCCTGAGTCCCGCGCCAAGGCCGACCGTATCATCCCGTCCGAGGCGAGCCTGACGCTCATCATCACCGGCTTCATCGCGCGGACGCGGGAAGGACTGCAGACCACGCTGGGCCGGAATGGCAGCGACTTTTCCGGGTCGATTTTCGGCGCGCTGCTCGACGCCTCTGAGATCGTTATCTGGACTGATGTCGACGGGGTATTGAGCGCCGATCCCCGCCGGGTCCCCGACGCGACGATCATCGACTCGCTCTCGTACAACGAGGCGATGGAGCTGGCGTATTTCGGTGCCAAGGTCCTGCACCCGCAGACGATGGCGCCGGCCGTGAGCCGGGGGATCCCGATCTGGATCCGGAACACGTTCGCGCCGGACAAGCCGGGGACGCTGATCTGCGCCGAGCCGGTGTCGTCGCATCCGGTCAAAGGCATTACCAGCATCGACGGGATCGCGCTCGTCAACGTCGAAGGAACGGGGATGATTGGCGTCCCGGGGACGGCGCAGCGGCTCTTCGGCGCCTTGCGCGAGCACCGCATCTCGGTCGCGCTGATTTCGCAGGGCAGTTCCGAGCATTCCATCTGTTTCGCGCTCGAGCAGCGTGAGGCGGAGCGCGCCGCCGCGGTCGTCCGTGAGGCCTTCGAGCGCGAGCTGCGCCACGGACAGATCCAGCGCGTCGACGTGACGCGCGACTGCAGCATCCTCGCCGTGGTGGGCGACGGGATGGCCGGCACGCCCGGCATCGCCGCCAAGCTGTTCAACGCGCTCGGCAGCGCCGGGGTCAACGTCCGCGCCATCGCGCAGGGCGCCTCGGAGCGCAACATCTCCGTGGTGATCGACGAGAAGCAGACCGCGCGCGCGCTGGGCTCGGTGCACGCCGGCTTCTACCTGTCGCCCCACACGGTGTCGATCGGGCTGATCGGTCCGGGGCTGGTCGGCAGCGCCTTTCTCGATCAGTTGGCGTCGCAGGTCGGCCGGCTGACGCGTGATTTCAGGCTCGACCTGCGCCTCCGGGCGATCCTGACCTCGAGAAAAATGCTCCTGGCCGATACCGCGGTGGCGCTGGAGCGCTGGCGTGAGTCGCTCGACCACGCCGGCGCGCCGGACCTGCAGCGCTTCGTGCAACACGTGGATGCGAGCCATGTCCCGCACGCCGTGATCATCGACTGCACGGCCAACGCCGGTATCGCGCGCCAGTATCCCGAATGGCTCGCGGCCGGCATCCACGTCGTCACGCCGAACAAGCAGGCCGGCAGCGCGGACCTGGCCTTTTACCGATCGCTCGGCGAGGCCCGCCGCGCCGGGGGATCGCACTACCTCTACGAGGCGACCGTCGGGGCCGGGCTGCCGATCATCCAGACCCTGCGCGATCTGCGGGAGACGGGCGATCGCATCCAGCGGATCGAGGGAGTGCTCTCCGGCACGCTGTCGTACCTGTTCAACGTCTGGGACGGCGAGCAGCCCTTCTCGGCGCTCGTGCGCGAGGCGAAGGCGCAGGGTTTCACGGAGCCGGATCCACGCGACGATCTC
>JBKJRJ010000360.1:0-10066 GCA_046594705.1 Vicinamibacterales bacterium | reverse complement strand
TCAACGCCACGGTGACGCGGTGGTCGGGTGTCAACGCTCACGGCCTGCTGGCCGGCGGCGTGTGGGACGCCCGCGGCGACGTCAGCGTGAACAACTACCGGCAGACCTTTTCCGCGGTGGCAGCCAGTCGCCTCACCGAGCGCCTCACCGCCCTGCAATGGGTCGGCTCGACCGGCGGCGGCGCTGGGATCAACTGGCTGCGGCAGGTGGGACGGGCGCAGGTGCTGCTCGGCGCAAGCAGCCGGATCGCGCGCGCGGACCTCGACGAGGCGTCGTCGTCCCTGGCTGGCGTCCAGAGCGCCGTGACCCGCACGTCGGCGCGGCAGCGGGGCGACGGCGCCGTGTTTCAGGGACGGTTCGAGGCCTCGCCCCGCGTCACGCTCGAAGCCGGGGCCCGGTTCGATCGCTGGAGGCTCTCGAAAAAGAGCCAGGCGGCGCCCGCCACCGGCCTGACGTTTTTCGCGCCGCGCGTCGGCGCGTCCTTCCGCGCCGGCAGCGGCCAGACGGTGCGCGTGTCGTGGCTCACGGGGTTCCGCACGCCGACGATGAACGAGCTGTACCGCTCGTTCCGCGTCGGCAACACCACGACCCAGGCGAATATCAACCTCCAGCCTGAGAGGTCATCGGGCCCTGAGATCGCCTACACCGTGCAGCACGAGCGCTGGACGGGCCGGGCGATTGTCTACGCGACGCGCCTCGACGGCGCGATCTACAACCGCACGCTGTCGTCGTCCGGCACCGCGATCGTTCGCGAGCGCGCCAACGGCGATGCGCGCGCCATCGGCACCGAACTGGAACTCGAATGGCGCGCCTTCCGCGCGCTGGCGTTCACCACGGCGTGGGCGATCAATGACTCGCGGTTCACGTCGGGTGAGCTCGACAGAAAGCGGACGCCGCAAGTGCCTCGGGTCGGCGGATCGGTGGGCGTCCGCGCCGATGCCGGATCCTTCACCGGCGGACTGACCGTGCGGGTGATGGGCGCGCAGTTCGACGACGATCGCAATAATTTCAACCTGGAGGCGGGCTCGCTGGTCGACGCGCGCGCCGGCTGGCGCTGGACCCGGCGCGTCGATGTCTTCGGCGCGATCGAGAACGTCCTCGACCAGCAGATCGACACGGGCAAGACGCCGATCCGCACGGTTGGCGCGCCGAGGATGGCGCGCGCCGGCATCACGGTGCGGTTCTAACAGTCAGCAGTCAGTTCGGAGCCCGCCAACTTCGAACTACACACCACAAACGACAAACCGTTCTACTCACCGCGTGCGGCCGACGGAGAGCGCCGGCGGCGCCGGCGGCGCCGACGGCGATTCGAGGGTGGCAGCGTCGCCGGTGGGATGTTGCCGTCGGGGAGCGGGGTCCCGGGCATCGGCTCGGACTGCAGCGCGCGCCAGTGCGCCAGCACCTCGGGATGCTCGCCGTGGATCTCGAGCCAGGTGAGCGCATCGTGGATGACGTGGCGATGGAGCAGGCTGCGCTGGGCCTTGAAGTTGGCGCGCAGGTCGTGGAGCCTTGGCTGCAGCGTGAGGATCTGGTGCAGCCGCTCGACGTCGCGGCGCGGCATCGGCAGGATCCCGAGATCGATGCGACGGTCGAGCGGATCGGCCGAGAAGCGGCGGGGCGCCCCCGCCAGACCGAGCGGCGCGAGCAGCGTGCCCACCAGGATGGCGTTGGTCAGGGTGTCCGGGGCCGCGTCGAAACGCTGCCGGTAACTATCGATGCGCGCGAACGCTTGCCACAGCGCCGGCCCCGCGGCGTCCAGCTCCGGCGCGATCTCGCGGAGGAGGTGCGTCTCCTGCAGCATCCGGAAGCTCATCTCGGCATAGCCCGAGCGCAGGATTTTGAAGAACTCCTCGACCAACCGGGCCGGCGCCGCCTTGCCGATCTCGTGCCGGTGAGTGTCGATCGCGTCGAGGATCGGCTGGTCGATGTCGAAGTCGAGACGAGCGGCGAACACCACGGCGCGCGTCATGCGGACCGGGTCCTCGAGGAAGCGGATGCCGGGGTCGCCGATCGAGCGAATCAGCCGGTTCTCGAGGTCCTTGAGGCCGCCGACGTAGTCGATGATCGCATAGGTGCCGATGTCGTAGAACAGCGCGTTGATGGTGAAGTCGCGCCGGAAGGCGTCCTCTTCAGGGGTGCCGAAGACGTTGTCGCGATGAATCAGGCGGTCGTGCGCGCGCACCCGGGTCAGGTGCGTGCCTTCCGACTCGACCTGCTCCTCCAGCGTCGGGTCGGGACCGAGCGGAATCTCGGGCGAGGCGTCGAGCGCCTCGTCAACGGCGGGCTCGTCGGACGGCAGCTCCGCGGGATCGACCTGGCGGCGGAACGTGGCGACCTCGATCGTCTTCGATCCGAACTTGACGTGCGCGAGGCGGAACCGCCGGCCGATGATCCAGCAGTTGCGGAACAGCTTCTTGACCTGTGCGGGATGCGCCGACGTGCCGATGTCGAAATCCTTCGGTCGCCGTCCGAGCAGAAGATCGCGAACACTGCCGCCGACCAGATATCCCGTGTAGCCGTGTTCGTGCAGCCGGTACAGGACCTTGAGGGCGTCGGGATCAATGTCGCGACGAGAGATCGAGTGCTCTGACCGCGCTACGACGGTCGGCTCCACCATCGGGGATGATTATACCATCAGCGTCGCGAAGGTTCCTGCTAAGTGCATCCGATGCAGCAACTTATGACGGCCTGCCGCGTGTGGTACCATCGCGGGATGGGCCCCTTCAGCTTGCTCCGGGCAGGTGCCCGCGTGGCGCTGCTCGTCATGGTCGCCTCAACCGCCAGCGTCAGCGCCGCCAAACCGGACCTGCTCGCCGACGCCCGCCGCTTCTATAACCAGGGACTTTACGACCGCGCGCTCGAAGCCGCGACCCAGGCTGCCGCTACACCGGCGGCGGCCTCGTCTGCGCGCCTCATCATGGGACGAGCCCGGCTGGAGCGGTTCCGACTGGCTGGCGTCGCCCCGGATCTCGAAGACGCCCGCGCGGACCTTCGCGCCGTCGATGCCCGTGCCCTCGATCCGCGCGAGCGAATCGAGCTGCAGGTCGGGCTTGGCGAACTGCTCTACCTCCAGGATCGGTTCGGACCGGCGGCCGAACTGCTGGATCCGGTGATTGACGCCTCGACCACGCTGGCGCCGGAAGCACACGAGCGCGCGCTCGACTGGTGGGCGACCGCGCTGGATCGTCAGGCACAGGCGCTCGCACCGGCGGAGCGCGGCAGCGTCTATCCGAGGATTATCCAACGGATGGAGCAGGAGTTGCGGCGGGATCCGGCGTCGGCGCCGGCGTCCTACTGGCTGGCGGCGTCCGCGCGCGCCAGCGGCGATCTCGATCGGGCGTGGGCCGCGGCCGCCGCGGGCTGGATCCGCGCCGCCCTCGGCCGCGACCGCGGCGTCACCCTTCGCGCCGACCTCGACAAGCTGGTGACGACGGCGCTGATCCCCGACCGCACCGCCAAGCTGCCGGCGCGCGACCGGCGCCAGGCGGCCGCGGCGATGACGGCCGAGTGGGAAGCCCTGAAGAAACTCTGGTAAGCGGCGAATCGGGGCCTGACGCGAGTCCCGATCAGCTCTTCGCCTCTTTCCAGTTTTCGCCAATGCCCACGTCCACCGTGACCGGCACCGTGAGGGCGACGGCGCTTTCCATCAACTGGCGCACCGCGGCGGCGGTTTCGTCGGCGGCCTCCCTGGGCGTTTCGAACAACAGTTCGTCATGGACGGTGAGGATCATGCGCGCGCGGCCGCCGGCGATGGAGGGCATCGCGGCATGGACGTCAATCATCGCCTTCTTGAGAATGTCGGCCGCGGTGCCCTGGATCGGCATGTTCACGGCGGCGCGCTCGGCGGCGGCGCGGACCTGCCCGTTGCGGTTGTTGATGTCGGGCACCAGCCGGCGGCGGCCGAACATCGTCTTCACGGTGCTGGTCAGCCGCGCGTCGTCCAGCAGGCCGTCGATGAAGGCGCGCACGGAGGGAAAGCCGGCGAAGTACGCGTCGATGAAGGCCTGCGCGTCCGGGCGCGACACGCCGATGTCTTTCGCCAGCGTGAACGCCTGCTTGCCGTAGAGCAGCGCGTAGTTGATGATCTTGGCGCGGCGCCGCAGCTCGTGCGGGCTCAGCCCGCTGTCGGCGCCGAAGACCTTGAGCGCCGTGCGATCGTGGATATCCTCGTTGTGCGTGAACGCGTCCACCAGCGCCTCGTCGCCGGACAGGTGGGCGAGCACGCGCAGTTCGATCTGCGAATAGTCAGCCGAGATCAGCACGTGTCCGGGCTCCGCGACGAACGCGCGCCGGATCTCGCGCCCGAGCTCGGTGCGGATCGGGATGTTCTGGAGGTTGGGATCACTGCTGCTCAGCCGCCCGGTCGCCGCCACGGCCTGGTTGAAGCAGGTATGCACCCGGCCGGTCTCCCGATTGACCAGCTGCGGCAGGGCGTCGATATAGGTGCCCTTCAGCTTCATCAAGCCGCGCCAGTCGAGCACCAGTCTCGGCATCTCGTGCAGCAGGGCCAGCTCCTCGAGCACCTCGAACGCGGTGGAGTGCGCCTTGCTCTTCGTGGTCCGGTGGAGCGTCTCGGTCTTGAGCCCCATCTTGTCGAACAGGATGTCGCCGAGCTTCTTCGGCGAGTTGATATTGAACTCCTCGCCGGCGAACTGGTAGACGCGGGCCGCGAGGGCATTCAGCTGCTCGTCGATCGTCACCGATTGTGACGCCAGCGCCGCGACGTCGATTTTCACTCCCGCGCGCTCGATCGCCATCAGCACGGGGATGAGCGGGTGCTCGAAGGCGTCGTAGACCGGGGTGAGCGCGTCGCGATCCATGATCGCGCGCAGCGCCGGGGCCAACTGGAGCGCCAGGTCCGATCGCTCGCCGGCGTAGTCGAGCGCGGCCTGGACGGGAATCTGCGCGAAGGACATCGACTTGGCGCCGCGGCCGCAGACATCTGCTTCCTTGAGCGCCTTGTAGCCGGTGTGTTCGAGCGCGAGCTCCTCCAGCGGGTGCGACGAGCGGTTGGCGTCGACCAGGTAGCTGGCGATCATCGTGTCGGTTTCGAGCCCCCGCATCTCCACGCCGTGGCGCGCCAGCAGGATGGCGTCGAACTTGAGGTCGTGGCCGATCTTATGGATCGCCGGGTCTTCGAGCACCGGCTTCAGCACGGCCAGCGCCTCGCGCGCGTCGAGGCCGCCGTCGAACCCGAGGCCCGACCCCACCAGGGCGACATACCGCGCCTCGTGCGGCGCGGTCGAGAACGACAGCCCGACGATCGAGGCGCGCATCGCCGCCGGCGCGTCGGGCAGCACGCGCAGCGCGAAGCGGCCGGCCGCCTGCAGGTCGGCCACCAGTGCCGCGACGCCCTCGAGGGTATCGACCGCGCGGTAATTCTTGGCGACCGTCTGCGCGGTCGGCGCGAAGTCCATGACCAGGGTCCGGAACCCCAGCCGCGTGAACAGGTCGAAGCACCGCTCCCGCGACGCGCCGCGGAATCGCATCGCCGCCGGCTCGAAGTCGACCGGACAATCGACATGGATCCGGGCGAGCGTCTGGCTTTGCCGCGCCTCCTCGGCGTGATTGAGGAGTCCTTCCCGCTGCCGCTTGTTGGGCACCTCGGCGGCGTGCGCGAGCAGCGTCTCGAGATCGCCATACCTGGCGATCAGCTCGCGCGCGCCCTTCTCGCCGATGCCGGGTACCCCCTTGATGTTATCGATCGAGTCGCCCATCAGCGCGAGCACGTCGACCACCTGCTCCGGTGCGACGCCGAACTTCTCTTTCACCGCGTCGGCGTCGAACCAGGTCCCCTCTTCCTTCGGGTTGTAGACCTTGACGCCGCCGTGGACCAGTTGGAAGAAGTCCTTGTCGCCGGTGACGATCGCCACGTCGAACCCCGCCGCGACGGCCTTCGCCGCCAGCGTCCCGATGACGTCGTCCGCCTCGTAACGCTGCGACGTGAGGATCGGGACGCCCATCGCCTCGCACGCCTCGTGGACCCACGGGATCTGCTCCGCGAGGTCGCCGGGCATCGGCGCGCGATTCGCCTTGTAGTCCGTCACGATATCGTCGCGGAAGGTCGGGCCGGCGAGATCGAACGAGGCGGCGATGTACTCGGGCTGGTGATCGTTCAGCAGCTTGCGCAGCATGGTCACGAAGCCGTAGACGGCGTTGGTGGATTTTCCGTCGGGGCCGGTCAACCCGCGAATCGCGTGGTAGGCGCGATACATCTGCGAGCTGCCGTCGATCAGGTACAGACGCGGCGGCGTGGGCATGAGGGAGGGAAACTTCAGTATATCATTCGACCAATGCCCTTACGGATGCGCGCGGCGCTGCTCGCCATCGTGGTGACGGCCCTCGCGGCGTCGTGCGGCGGGCGCGGACCGCTCGGGCCCGAATACGAGTACGAAGAGGATCTGACGCTCCGTCTCAACGGGTCCGCCACCCTCATCGTCAACGCGTCCGTTCCCGCGCTGGTCGCGCTGCGCGGGCTGCCGCTCAGCCCGGATCTGCGAACGCGCGGCGACCAGCTGAAGAAGCAGATCCAGGATCTCTACACAACGCCGCACACCAGGGTCGGACGAATCAGCATGTGGACCCGCCACGGCCGGCGTTTCGTGGGTATTCACCTCACGGTGTCAGACATCCAGTCGCTGCCGCAGGCGCGTCCCTTCGCGTGGTCGTCGTACGTCCTGCGCGAACAAGGCGAGGAGATCGCCTTTCGCCACACGTTGAGCGGGATCGGCGTGACCCCGGCGCCGCCGCCGGACGCCGGCTGGCAGGGGAACGAGCTCGTGGCCTTCCGCCTCCACCTGCCGGCGCGGATCCGATTCCACAATTCACGCGACCTGCAGACCAGCGCCCCGCGGGCGCCCTCACGCGGCAACATCCTGACCTGGGAGCAGCGGCTCGCCGACCGCCTGGCCGGAAAATCGATCGCCTACGCCGAGGACAAGACCCCGGACGTCATGGACGTGCGGATGGATCGGCAGTCGATTCTCTATCGCACGCTCTGGCTCTTCGGCCTGGCGTTCCTCGCCGCGGTGCTCGTGATCGGCGGCCTGATCTGGTTGACGATGAGGCGGGGAGCGCCGGTGGAGACGGAGAACAGAGGGCCCGAGCCAGAGGGGCGGAGCGGCCGGAGCTAACGGCACACCCTCACAACAGAGACACGGTGGCACGGGGACCAACGGGGCTGTCGAACCGCATCCCCATGGCTGACTTGTCAGGCTGACGCCTGCACCTGTGAGGCCGGTTCGCCCAAGCGAGCGACGCGGCTGTCTGACGCGGGTCCGCCGAGCCGCGTTTCACGCGGCGGACGGCGACGCACGATCGGGGAGACGAGCCACATCTGCGATGACCCGTGGCTCGTCTCCCCGATCGCGCGTCGCCGTCGGACGGCCGGCCACAGGCCGGCCTCGGCGGACCCGGCAGCCCCGTTCGCCTCCGTGTCTCCGCGTCTCCGCTGTGAGGATTGTTCCGTTCCCTCCGAGACCTCCGTCGTCTCCGCCTCTGATGCTCCGCCGCCTCACGGCAGCGACGACGGTCCTTTCAGATCCAGCGTCTTCTTCTCTCCATCGGTGAGCGTCACGCGCGTGGCGGCGGCGCGGGCCGGTTCGAGGTAGGCCGGGTCGAACCATTCCCCCTGGTCCACATCGTCTCTGGCCATGACGAAATAGTCGCCGGGCGGAAGGCCTCGCAGGCGGAAGGAGGCGTTGGCGTCCACGCGCGCGGCCTGGATGTGGCGCGACTGCGCGCGCCAGAACTGCGGATCGGTCGAGAATGCGATCACGGTGAGCCCGGTCGCGGACGTGTTCTGCGCGGCTCGCACGGTTCCAGTGAGCTCGGTTGAGCGATCGGAGAGCACGATCATGACGCTCTCGATGTTCTGACCCGGCTTGAGATCCACCGGCTGGTCGGTGACGTCCTGCCCGGCGACCTGCACCGACGTCAGCGTCCATTGCCCCTGTGCCTGTCCGCCGCCGGCGATCCGGATGTAGTGGCGTCCGGGGAGCAGGTTAGCGACCGAGAAGGCGCCGTTCTTCTCGACCCGGCCGCCGCCCGCGAGGCCGCCGCGTCCGCCGCCGCCGGCAAGCGGCAGGGGCGTCACGTCCGGCACGTCGACGCGGAAGGTGGAGTAGTCGGCCGGCGCGGGCGTACCGGACGACTCCACGGTGAGGTTTCCCGACAGCGTGACGCCGGGCTGCAGCATCAGGGACAATCCCTCGATGTTCTGCCCGCTGACCGTGATCGACTGCATCGCGGTGCGCGGCTCGCTGTCGCGCCCGCCCGAGCGCGCGACGGCGAGGTAGCGTCCCGGCGGAACGCGCGCGATGGCGAACGTGCCATCCGCCTGCGAGCGGCCCGTGAACATCTGGCCCCCCAGCGGCCCACTGCCGCCGGCGTCCTGCGGCATCAGCATCACCGCTACGACGTCTTGCGCGCCGGCCACGATGCCGCTGACGGTGGCCAGCGGAACGAGCTGGATCTGGAAATCGACGCCGGCAACTTCCTGCCCTGGTCCGACCGCCACCTTCCCGGCCTCCTGCGCGCTGACGACGCCCGGGAAGTAGGTCGGCGCATAGCCGGTGGGCTCGGTCTCGCTCTCGGGGACGCCGGCGAATGCGGGGAGCGCGCCGGCGCCGCGTCCGCCGCCTGCGCCACGCCCGCCAGCCCCGCCGGCCGCCGCGGCGAGCGTCTGCAGGCCGCGGCCGATCCACTGGCCGCCGATGCCTCCCGCGCTCGCGCTGACGTAGTAGTCGCCCGGCGGCAGCGCGAACACGCGGTAGTGGCCGCGATCATCGGTCTGGTCGCCGCCTGCGGGCGTGAGCTGCCGCTCGCCGCGGACGTACTGATACCGCTGCACCGTGACCAGCGCGCGCGACAGCGCGTCGCCGTCCTCGTCCACCACCCGACCGGTGATGACGCCGCCGCGGGTCAGTCGCACATCGATGGCCGCGGCCGCCTGCGTCTCCGCGAGCGTCACCGGCGTGCCGGGCTGCTGGGGACGCCGCTGGCCGTAGACCGCGTCCACGAAGCCGTTCTTCGCCGCGCTGATGGTGTAGCTGCCGGCGCCAAGGTCGCTGACCTGGTAGCGTCCCTGGTCGTCGGTGGTGGCCGTGCGCCCGCCGCGGCCGTCCCCCGACACCGTCACCTGGGCGCGCTTGACGGGCCGGCCTGTATCGGCGGCGAGAACGCGCCCCGCGATCGACGAGGTCCCCTGGGGCACCTGGGCTCGGTCGCGCGTCTGCGCCTGCCGCTGCCCTCGGGCTTCCTGGGCCGCCGGCGTCTGCGGCTGCTGGGGCGCCTGCGCTGGCCCTTCCCCTTGGGCTGGCCCGGACAAGCCCACGGCCAGGATGAACCCGGCCAGCAGGGGAGCGCGGTAGATGGTCATACGGGGATTACGACGAGAGGACCGCGATCGTGACAATCCCGGCGCTGATGAGCAGGACCTGCCGGAGCCCGCCGACCGAGTCTCCCCGATGGAGGTCCGGGATCAGGTCCGACATCGCCACGTAGAGGAAGTTGCCGGCCGCGAACGCGAGCACATACGGGAGCGCCTGGGGCACGGCCTTCGAGGCCAGCACCATCGCCACCGCGCCGGCGATCCCGCCGCCACCCGCCAGCACGTTCAAGGTCAACGCGCGCATGCGCGAATAGCCGGCGCGCAACAGGATGGCGACGTCGCCGACCTCCTGCGGAATCTCGTGGGTGGCGACCGCCAGCGCGGTGGTGAGCCCGAGCGGCACCGAGGTCAGCACCGCGGCCGCAATCACGGCGCCGTCGACGAACGTGTGGAAGACATCCCCGATGATCACCAGCGATGCCGCGGTGCTGTGCACGTGGCAGTCTTCGTCGTGGTGGCAATGACGCCAGATAACGGCTTTCTCGAGCAGGAAGAAGCTCAGGATCCCGGCCGCCATCGTGATCATCGCCGGCCGCGCCGGCAGCGTGGCGAGTGCCTCGGGCACCAGCGAGAGCAGCGCGACGCCGATCAGGGTGCCGACCGCGTAGCTGATCAGCCAGGGCACCAGCCGCACGCGAATGGTGTCGCCGAGGAGCAGGAAGCTCGAGGCGACGA
>JBKJRJ010000102.1:0-14478 GCA_046594705.1 Vicinamibacterales bacterium | reverse complement strand
CCGTGCGCGCCACGCGGCCGGCCACGGCCGGTTGACTTCCCAGAAGGTCCGACGTCCTCCCGCCAGTGGAACTGGCCGCGCTGGTGCACGGACGGTAACGACCTGCGCCACCAGGCCGGGGGCATCCACGCCGTGCGCCGCCGCTGCACCGGGCGGGATGGCGGAGGCGCTTACGATTCTCGACTTTGCGCCGACGCAGCACGAAAGACGGGCGGCAGGGATGACCGCTGCCGGCGATCCTCGCGGGCGACCCGGCGGCCGTGGCGGCGTGGTGGAATACACTCGGCCGCGACAGCACGTCGTAGTGGGCGGGTGGGGAAGAGTCCCTGGAAGCCGCCGCGCTCACGGCGTCGTACTTGCTAACGTCCTCATGAACATGGTCGCAGTCCGCATCGCCCGTATCGCCCGCTGGGCCCTCCTGCTGTTCCTGGTGATCTTTATCGGCCTGCAGTTCGCGCGGCCCGATCGCCGCAATCCGCCGGCGCCCGCGGAGGCGTCGCTGCGCGCGAAAGCGCCCCCGCACATCACCGCGCTCCTCGACCGCTCCTGCCGGGACTGCCACTCGAACGAGACCCGCTGGCCGTGGTATACCAACGTCAGCCCGTTGTCGTGGCTGGTCGCGGACCACGTGCACCAGGGCCGCGAGCAATTCAATTACTCCGAGTGGACCTCCTATCCATCCGACGATCAGGACAAGTTCCTCGGGGCCATGTGCGATCTCGCGAAACGCGAGCGGATGCCCCTGCCCTCCTATCTGCTGATCCACCGGGAGGCCACGCTGTCTCCGGCTGACGTCACCGCCCTGTGCAGCTGGTCCGACAAAATGCGGGATACTCTCCAATGAGAGATGTCTCACTTCATCTTCGTTTCCGCCACCGCCGCCCCTGACGCCGGCGACAGCATCGCCCGCCAGACCGGCCTCACGCTGGCGCGGCTCGACCAGCGGCTGCGCGCCGACGGTTCGTCGCTGGCCGACACGATCGTGATCACCGTCTACCTCCGCCGCGCGGCCGATTTCGCCGCGATGAACCGCGAGTACCGGCAAGCGTGGACCAGCGCGCCTCCGACGCGCACCACGGTGGTCGTCGAGCCGCTGACCGCCGGCGCGCTGGTGGAGATGTCAGCCGTCGCGGTACCGGCGGGAGGGGAGCGCCGAGCCGTTCACCCCTCGTCTTGGCTGCCCTCGCCGCACCCCTACTCGTATGGCCTTCGGTCAGGGGACACGCTGTTTCTATCCGGACTCGTCGCGCGCAACGGCAAGGACCACACCGTCGTGTCGGGCGACGTCGCGACGCAGACGCGCGCCGTGCTCGAGAACGCGAAGGCGCTGCTCGAGGCGGCCGGCCTCGGTTTCCCGCACGTGGTCAGCGCCCGGGTCTTCCTGCCGGACCTGACGGATTTCGCGGCGATGAACCGGGTCTACCGGGAGTACGTCGGCGCGGATCGGCCGGCCCGCGCGACCGTGGGCGCCAGCCTGACGAGCCCCGCCTACAATGTGGAGATGACATTGGTCGCCTCTTCGGCGGCGCGCGAGTCGATTGAAACCTCGGACCAGCCGAATCCGAACCTGAGCGCCGCGGTGCGCGCCGGTCATGCCTTGTTCGTGTCGGGCATGCTCGCCGAGGGAAAGGCGCTCACCGGTGATGGCGCGATCCAGACCCGCGACATCCTCCGCAAGCTCGACCTCGTGCTGACCCGGGCGGGCTTTTCGCGGGCGGAGGTGCGAGAGCTGCTCATCTATGTGACCGACGAGGAGGCCGGGCCTGCGTCGGTGGCGGAGTGCCGTGCCGGGTTCGGCGCCAAGGTGGCCATCACACCGGTCATCGCGGCCCTGGCGGTGGCGGGCGGGCGCGTGGAGATCATGGCCTGCGTGGAGCGCGGATGAGCAGACTCCGGATCGGCATTTCGTCCTGCCTGCTCGGCGATGAAGTTCGCTTCGACGGCGGCCATAAGCGCGACAGCTTCCTGACCGGCACGTTGGCGCCCTTCGTCGAATGGGTGCGCGTCTGCCCTGAGGTGGAGATCGGGTTGGGCATCCCGCGCGAAACGTTGCGGCTGGTGCGCGCCGGGGCCGACACCCGGATGGTCACGACCCGGACCGGCATCGACCACACTGACACCATGCGCACCTACGCGGCGCGGCGCACCCGGCAACTCGAAGGGATGTCGCTGCGCGGCTACGTGCTCAAGAAAGATTCACCCAGCTGCGGCATGGAGCGGGTGAAGGTCTACGACGAGGGGGCGGCCGCGCGGACCGGCGTGGGGACCTACGCCGAGATCCTCAAGGCGCGTTTCCCGGCTCTCCCGATCGAAGAAGAAGGGCGCTTGTGCGACGCCGTGCTGCGCGAGAACTTCATCGAGCGCGTGTTCGCCTACGACCGCCTGCGCGCGCTGTTCGACGGCCGCTGGACGCAGGGGGCGCTCGTCGCCTTCCACACCGCGCACAAGATGGCGCTGCTCGCGCATTCGACGACCGCCTACCAGGCGCTCGGCCGGCTCGTCGCCGGCGGCAAGGCGATGGCCCGCGGCGAGCTCCAGCGTGACTACGAGGCGGCCTTTATGGCCGCGCTCACGCGTCGGGCCACGCCCCGCCGCCACAGTAATGTGCTGATGCACATGGCCGGACATCTGAAGCACGCGGTGGACGCGGCGTCGCGGCAGGAACTGCTGGAAACCATCGACGCCTACCGGCGCGAGCTCGTCCCGCTGGTGGTGCCGCTGACCCTGCTGCGACACCACGTGCGCGCGCACAACATCGAGTACCTGGCCGGCCAGACCTATCTCGAGCCGCACCCGCGCGAGCTCATGCTACGCAACCATGTCTGAGCGGCGGGCCTCCCCCGAAAGCCTCACGCCGTCCCGCGAGGTGGCGGTCACACGGGTGACGAGCGCCGGCCTGACGCGGACGCGGGATGCGGTCGCCGCGGAGGAGCCGCTCGACATCCGCCTGCACGGACGCTCCTTCGCCGTCATCATGCGGACCCCGGGCGAAGACCGCGCGCTCGCCGTGGGATTCCTGCTGTCCGAGCGCGTCATCCACACGGCAAACGATATCGGGGCGGTGGAGCACTGCCGGCATCCCGACCAGGCGACAAGCCACCACGTCGTCGATGTGTTCCTGCGCGGGGAGGCCGCCTTGCGTGTCCCGGCCATGCTGGAGGGACGCCGGCAGGTCGTCGCCAACAGTTCGTGCGGCGTCTGCGGACGCGCCACGATCGACGACCTGCGCGCCGGTATCCCTCCGCTCGACGCCGCGTGGTCGATGGACATCGCCGTCATCCGCGCCCTGCCCGAGCGACTGCGCGCCCGGCAGTCCACCTTTGACGAAACCGGCGGGCTCCACGGCGCCGCGGTGTTCGCGATCGACGGCGCGATGCTCGGCTCCGCCGAAGATGTCGGCCGCCACAACGCGGTCGACAAAGTCCTCGGCGCCTTTCTGCTGCGGGATGACGACCCCGCCGGACCGGCCCCGAGCGCCGGCGCCGTCCTGATGGTGAGCGGGCGGGTATCGTTCGAGATCGTGCAGAAGGCCTGGCTGGGCGGGATTGCCGTGGTCGCGGCGATCTCGGCGCCCACCAGCCTGGCGATCGAGCTGGCCCACGAGGCCGGCATCACGCTACTCGGCTTCGTTCGCGACCACAGCCTGAATATCTACACCCACGCGCGGCGCATTGACGCCCGCTGACGTATCTGCCGGCGCGCCCGAGATGTGTAGTGGGTTACCCACAATCTTCCCAGCCCAACAGCCCGGGTTGCGTACTTTGAGCGTGCGCCTGACAGGTCGTCCCGCTAACTCGTTGTCTCATCAGGATCTGTTGTGGCACTCGCGTTGCCCTTCAGGGGCACGTGAGACGCGGGCTATTGATTGCGGGCGTATTGCTGACCTCGGTGATCGTCTGGACGATCGTGGTGGTCATCGTCCGCGCCTCGTGGCTGGTCACCGGCGCGCTCGGACGAGCTCAGATCCTTGCCGAAATCGGCGCGCATCCGCAAAGCACGGTCGTCTACGACCGCGGCAATAAGCCGGTCTTCTCCTTCTTCATCGAACAGCGCGTCGACGTGTCGCTCGACCGCGTGTCCCCGCATATGGTGGCCGCGCTGCTCTCCGTGGAGGATCGCCGGTTCTTCTCGCATCACGGCCTCGACCCGCTGCGCATCGCCAAGGCTGCCTGGCGCAACTGGCGCGCCGGCCGGATCCTCGAAGGCGGCAGTACCCTGACGCAGCAACTGGCCCGGCTCGAGCAGCTCACCCCCGCGCGCACCTTCTCCCGCAAGCTCCGTGAAGCGACCATTGCGATCCGCCTCGAGGAACGCTACTCGAAGGCCCAGATTCTCCACGCCTACCTGAACGCGGTGTACTTCGGGGACGGCTACCACGGCGTCGAAGCGGCATCGCGCGGCTACTTCGGCAAGCCGGCGGCGGCCCTGGAGCCGCACGAAGCTGCCCTGCTCGCCGCGCTGGTGCGCTCGCCGCGCGGCTATTCGCCGTCGGCGCATCCCGCGCGCGCCCTGGCGCGGCGCAACCTGGTGCTGCGCCTGATGCGCGACACCGGCCGCATCACCGAGGCCGCCTATCGCTCGTCGCTCGACCAGCCACTGCGCGGCGCCGCGGCCGCCACCTCGGTCGTGGCCTCCGGCGCCACCTGCGGGCGCTACTTCGAGGAAGAAGTCCGGCGCCAGCTGGTCGCCCGCTTCGGTGGGGAGCAGGTGCTCCAGGGCGGACTTCGTGTCTATACCGGGTACGACCGCGACATGCAGTGCGCCGCGGAAAAAACTATCTCGACGCGCATCGCCCAGCTTGCGAACGACCGCAAGGCGGCGAAGGATCTCCAGGGCAGCCTCGTCGCGCTCGACCCCGTGTCCGGCGAAGTGCGGGCGCTGGTCGGGGGCCGCGACTTCGAGGCCACCAGTTACAACCGCGCGACCCAGGCGCGCCGGCAGCCCGGCTCCGCCTTCAAGCCGATCATCTACGCCGCCGCGATCGAGCGCGGCATGGCGCCCGGTTCGATGCTGCACCACCTCGACGAGCCGATCATGACCGAGAACGGGCCCTGGCTCCCTGGTGGAGAACACGAAAACAGCGAATACACGCTGCGCGCCGCGCTGAAGATTTCGAGCAATCGCGCTGCCGCCCAGCTCCTCCAGCAGGTCGGCTACAGCCAGGCGACCTACTACGCGCAGCGGATGGGCATCGAGTCCCGCCTGCCGGCGGTGGCGTCGCTGGCGCTCGGCACGGGCGGCGTCACCCTGCTCGAACTGACCTCCGCTTACGGCGTGTTCGCCAACCAGGGCGTCGCGTCCAGTCCGCATCTCATCGTCCGCGTCGAAGACCAGGACGGACGCGAGGTCTGGGGCGATCCGGCGGGCCGTCACCAGGCGATCACGGCGGCCACCGCCTACTTGATGACCAGCATGCTCGCGGACGTCATCACCTCGGGCACGGCCACCGGCGCGCGCGCGACGGGCTTCAAGCTGCCCGCGGCCGGCAAGACCGGCACGACCGACGATTACACCGACGCGTGGTTCATCGGCTATACGCCGCATCTCGTCACCGGCGTCTGGTTTGGCATCGACAAGCCGGCGCCGATCATGAATCGCGGCTTCGCGGGGGTGGTCGCGGTCCCCGCGTGGACCGAGTTCATGAAGCAGGCGACCGCGAACGATGCGCCTGACTGGTTCGCGCCACCCGCGGGCGTCGAGAAAGCCACCATCTGCCGCCTGAGCGGACAGCGCGCGACCGAGGCCTGTCGCCACGGCTGGATGCGTCCGGACGTCGTGCAGGCAGGCCTGACCGATCTGCCGGGCGTGCCGGTTGGCGACTTGGGCTCCTCACGGGCCGCCGCGATCGGGACTGCGGGCCGCAAGACGGCGCCGGCCTCGGGCTCGACGGCCTACGACGATTACTTTCCGCTCGGTGGGGCGCCCACCGGCGACTGCGCCGTGCACGGCGCCGCGGGGCTGGCGGTGCTGGCCGGCGATTTTTATCAGACCCCCGCCGAGCGCTCGGGCGGTCTGGTCGCGGTGTCCTATCAGGCGCCACCAATCTCACACTTGCAGAAGGTAACCGGCGCCGACGGCCGCGCCGTGTGGATCGTCAAGCAGTAACCTTCCCCCCGGAGGCTGAAGCCCCACTTTGGCACGACGGACACCAGTAGGTCAGGCGCGCGTGCGGCCCCTGCGCCCTGACCCGGATTGACGTGCCGCATGTGCGGCATGGCTGCCGCGCACGGCCGTAGACGTAGCGCCGCTCCGACGCGGCGGGCCCCGCACCCCGCCGGTAGCCGCGGTACGTCGTGATGCCCCCCTTCGGATCCGTCACGTTCGCGATCAGGTGCTTTCGAGCAGTGGCGAGCAACTGACGCAGCGTGTCGTCGTCCACCTGCGCCACGCGCGCGAAGGGACTGACGCGACACAAGAACAGCACCTCCGACTTGTAGACATTGCCCACGCCGGCCGACAGGCGCTGGTTGAGCAAGGCATCGGCGATCTCCAGCTCGCCGCGCTCGCGGAAGCGCCGCACCGCCTCGTCCGCGTCGAACGTCTCGCCCAACAAGTCCGGTCCCATCAGTCGCAGATCGTCCTGCCGCACCAACCCGGCCGGTCGCAGGAATTCGGCGATCGGAACATTGAAGGCGACCGCCTCGAACCCCTGGGTGGCGATGACGAGGCGCATGTCACGGCGCGGCCGCTGCCAGGTCTCCCCCGGACGATAGAGGTGCCAGCTGCCGTTCATGCGCATGTGGGTGCGCAGCACCAGGTCTCCGCCCGCCACCGCGCTCGGGACGTTCTGAGCCTGTCGAAGGCGAGAGAACTGCATCAGCACGTGCTTGCCGGCGGCCGTGACGCGCTCGACGATGCGGCCGGTGACCGGGGTGTCTTCGTGCACGCGGGTCAGCGCCGGCAGGACGGATTCGAATCGGACCACCTCGTGGCCCGCGAGGGCGCGGTGGAGGGTCCGCGCTGTCCGGAAGATGTGATCGCCTTCCGGCACGTCAGCGCGCCGCCGCGGCGGCTGGCGGCCGGCGCATCTGGAAGCCCATGGCCGACGTATTGAACCCGGCCTCGATGAGGAACGGGGCGACCGGGTGCTCCGCCGGCGGTTGCCCGTTAATCTCGGCGAGCAGCAGGCCGCCGCGGTGCTCGTCGCGCGCCAGGCCGGCCAGCGCGCGCGCGAGCCCGCGGCCGATGGTCGAACGCGCCGGCTCGTCTTCGGGGAGGAACACCGTCGCCTGGCGGCCGCCGCGCGGCACGTACGCCGCCAGCGCGCCGTTGACCAGCACCACCAGGGCGCCGACGCTGCGGGTCGGCGCGCGCCCCGCGGCTTCCTGCGCGTCCCCTTCGACGCCGCCGGCTTGCCCCGCCGTAGCCTTGGCGAAGGCGGGCCACTTCAGTGTCGTTCCATAGGGATTGGCCGTGTCGGTCGCGGCGATCACGAGCGTCTCGGGCTCCTCCGGCATGTCGCGGAGCGACCGCAGCAGTTCCAGTGCCGGCGGCAGCGCGAACTGCGTGGCGCCGACGCCGACGAAATAGCCACGCCGCACGCGTCCGGCATCCTCGAGCGCCTTGAGCACGTCGTAGACCGCGCCGAAGCCGCCGGCGATGCCTTCGGCCGCCGCCACCTCGCGCGTGACGACGCCATAGCGCGTCAGAAGCTGTTGCGCCATCGCGGCCGACCACTGCGTGTCGGTCGCCGGCACTGCCACACGTGCGGCCAGCAGGGACCAGCGCCCCTCGCCTGACGGCGGCGCCACGCGCCGGCTGCGGAACGGCCCGCCGCCGGTGCTGCCGCGCTCGCGCTTCCGCGTGCGCCGCGGCGTGGCGCGCGTGAAGGCGCGGAGGGCGTGGAACGTGTCGTTGGTGACCAGACCCTTCCACACCAGATCCCACAGGGCGTCCAGGCTTTCGGCGGGATAGCCGGCGCCCGCGGCCTCGTGCAGCGACGCAAAGAACGACGCCCCGTGCGACGCGAGGTGGTCCACGATGGCCTGCTCGCGTGCATCGAGCGCCGGGGTTGGGGCGGGGCGCCACAGCCGCGGCAGATGATCCGTCAAGTAGACCGCGATCCGGCCGTCGCGGTCGCCGACGGGTTCGACCCCTCGCCACACCACTTCACCCGAGGCGGCGAGCGCATCCAGATCGCCGCGCGCATAGCCGTGGATGCGGGCGGGCAGAATCTCGGTCTCGAGGATCGACGCGGGCAGGGGCGCGCCTTGCAGGTTCTCGACGGTGTCGAGCAGGGCGTCGAGGCCGCTACGCCGGCGCACGAGACCCTGCCACGACGTGACCAGCCGCGCCAGGATCGGCGGTTCGACCGGTTCGACCTCCTTGCGCAGCTTCGCCAATGAGCGCCGGCGGATGGTCCGCAGGACATCCGGGTCCGACCACTCCCGCCCGGTCCCGCCGGGCCGGAACTCTCCTTCGAGCAGGCGACCGGCCGCGGTCAGCGCCTTGAGCAGCGCTTCCGCCGTCGCTCGTCCCAGCGCGTAGCGCGCCGCGAACTCAGCGGTGGTGAATGGCGCGTGGGTGCGCGCGAACCGTCGTGCCAGGTCGAGCGCGGCGTCGCGCACGGGAGCCAGCAGCGACTCGGGCAGCCCGCTCGGCAGCGGCACGCCCAGCGCGTCGCGATAGCGCGCCGCGTACTCCACCGGCACCAGCCGCGCCTCTCCGCCGATGTTGACCGGCAGGATGCGCCGGTCGGCCGTCAACTGCTCGATCGCGTCCGCGGCCGGCACGGTCGATCGCGCCGCGATCTCGGCGGGCGCCAGATCGCCCAGGTGGAGCAGCAGGTCGTGGACGGCGTCCACCGACCGCGCGCGGTAACGCTCGTCCAGCTGCTGCAGCTGGAGCTCCACCTCGGCCAGCGCGTCCGCGTCGAGCAGCTCGCGCAGCTCGGCCTCGCCGAGCAGCTCCCGCAGCTGGCTCTGGTCGATCGCGAGCGCCTGCGCGCGCCGCTCGGCCAGCGGTGCGTCGCCGTCGTAGATGTAGTTCGCGACGTAGCCGAACAGCAGCGCTGAGGCGAACGGCGACGGCATGGTCGAGTCCACCGTCACCGTCCGGATTTCGCGCCCCTCGATCCGCCGCAGCGTGTCGACCAGCGCCGGGATGTCGAAGACGTCTCGCAGGATCTCGCGGTAGGCCTCCAGAATCATCGGGAACGACCCGAAGCGGGCCGCCACGCCGAGCAGGTCGGCGGCGCGCTTCCGTTGTTGCCAGAGCGGCGTGCGACCTCCCGGGCGCCGGCGCGGCAGCAGCAGTGCGCGCGCGGCCGCCTCGCGGAACTTTGCCGCGAACAGCGCCGTGCCGCCCAGCTGTCGCACCACCAGCGCCTCGGCCTCGTCTGCGGCCGGCAGCAGCAGCGCGGGATCCGGCGGCGTCTCCGTCTCCGGAAACCTCACCACGAACCCGTCATCGGTCCACATCGTTTCGGCGTGGCCGCCGGTTTCGGCGCGGACCCGCTCCACCACCGCCATCGCCCACGGCGCATGGATGCGGCCGCCGAACGGTGACAGCAGGCACATCCGCCAGTCACCGAGTTCGTCGCGCGTGCGCTCGATCACGATGGTGCGATCGTCGGGCACCGCACCGGTCGCGGCGGCCTGGTCCGCGAGGTAGCGCAGCAGGTTCTCGGCGGCGCGCGCATCGAGGTCGTGCTGTGCCGTCAGACGCTGGATCGCCGCGGCCGGCGGCATCTGTCGCAGGCTGCGGACCAGCGCCCCGATGTGGCGGCCGAGTTCGAGCGGACGGCCCGCGGAATCCGCCTTCCAGAACGGCATTTTTCCCGGTTGTCCGGGCGCCGGTGTCACGATCACCCGGTCGTGGGTGATGTCCTCGGTGCGCCACGAGGAGGCGCCGAGCAGGAAGGTCTCGCCGACACGGCTCTCGAACACCATCTCCTCGTCGAGCTCGCCGACGCGCGCCGACGGGCCCTGACCGCCGGCGAGGAACACGCTGTACAGTCCGCGGTCGGGAATCGTGCCGCCGTTGATCACCGCGACCCGCTTGGCCCCCTCGCGTGCCACCAGCTGGTTCCTCAGCCGGTCCCAGGTGACGCGGGGACGCAGGTCCGCGAAGTCGTCCGACGGGTAGCGGCCCGACAGCATGTCGAGGACGCCCTCGAAGATCGATCGGCTCAACTCCGCGAACGGCGCCGCCGAGCGCACCGCGTGAAAGAGGTCGTCGACGTCCCACGTCGCCATCGCCACCATGGCGACGATGTGTTGCGCCAGGACGTCGAGCGGGTTTCTGGGGTAGCGGATGGACTCGATCTCGGCGTCGTGCATGGCCCGCGTCACCGCCGCGCACGCGACCAGGTCGCCGCGATACTTGGGGACGATGATTCCGCGGCTCGGCTGGTCGATGGTGTGGCCGGAGCGGCCGATCCGCTGCATGCCGCTCGCGACCGACGGCGGCGCCTCGATCTGGATCACGAGGTCGATGGCGCCCATGTCGATGCCCAGCTCGAGAGAGGAGGTGGCGACCAGGCCGCGGATCTGGCCGGCCTTCAGCTTGTCCTCGATCTCGATCCGCTGCGGGCGCGCCAGCGATCCGTGGTGCGCGCGGACCAGCGGCTCGCCCGCCAGCTCGTTCACCGCACCGGCCAGGCGCTCCGCCACGCGGCGGCTGTTCACGAAAATCAGCGTCGAACGATGGGCGCGCACCAGCTCCAGGAGCCGCGGATGGATGGCGCTCCAGATCGAGGACCGCTGCGCACCCCCGGCCGGGCCGCTCGGAACGTCCTCGAGCTCCCCCATCCTGGCCATGTCTTCGACCGGGACCTCGATCGTCAGCTCCAGCTTCTTCTTCTGCGAGGTGTCGACGATCGTGACGGGGCGGTAGTTCGGCGAGGTCCGGTCGGCGTTGAACTCCTGGTGAATCGCGGTTTCGGCCTGACCCGGCACCGGTCTGGTCTGGCCACGGCCCGTCTTCGCGGCGGCCTGCCCTGCCGACGCCGCGACGCGGCGAGGGCGGGCACCGCCGAGATAGCGGGCCACTTCGTCGAGCGGGCGCTGGGTGGCGGAGAGTCCGATCCGCTGTAGCGGTCCGGCGGCGATCGCCTCGAGGCGTTCGAGCGACAGCGCGAGGTGGGCACCGCGCTTGGTCGGCACCAGCGCGTGGATCTCGTCGATGATCACCGTGTCGATGGATTTCAGCGCCTCGTGCGCGTTCGACGTCAGCAGGAGATACAGCGACTCCGGCGTGGTGATCAGGAAGTCGGCCGGCTCGCGCTGGAAGCGCGCCCGCTCGGACGCCGGCGTGTCGCCCGTCCTGACCGCCACCGTGGGCGCATGAAACGCGTCCCCGCGCGCGGCCGCCCGGTGCGCGACGCCCGCGATCGGCGAACGCAGGTTGCGTTCGACGTCCACCGCCAGCGCTTTCAAGGGGGAGATATACAACACGCGGCAGGCATCGGCCTTCCGCGCGGGCGCCGGAGAACACATCACCCGGTTGATCGCCCACAAGAACGCCGTCAGCGTCTTGCCGCTGCCGGTCGGAGCGAGGATCAGCGTCGACTCGCCCCGCGCGATCGGCGGCCAGCCTTCGGTCTGGGGCGGCGTGGGCGCCGCGAACGACGCCGCGAACCACTCGGCCACCGCAGGGTGAAACAGCCCCATGACGGCTGTGCTTTTTCCCACCCCACTATTTTCTCCTGCTTTCGACGGTCGCGAGCGGTGTTCCACGCCGCGGATCCTGTATTCTTAAGAGATGGGAGATTCGGGAGAGGGACTCGTAGACGCCGAGGCGAGAATTTCGGAGCGTATGGAAGAGCGTGAGGCGGACCGTCGCCGCACGAAGGGACCGGCGCCGATCGTCGATCCGGAGGCCGTGCGCCAGAAGGAATCGCTCAAGCTCGCCAAGGCCGAGCTGACCCGTCAGGCTGGCGCCACCACGCACCCGGTGCGAAAAAAGCAGATCGACGACGCCATCGCCGAAATCGATCGGCGCCTCGCCAAATCTAAGTAGCGGCGCCCAGCGCCTGCCGGACCTCCGCCGCGAAGGCGTGTGGAGTCGCGGGCCGCTGGTCGGGCGTCATGTCCATCGCGCGTCGAATCGCGCGGTCGAGCGCCGCCGGGATATCCGGATCCCGTTCGGTCAGCGGCTGCGCGCCACGCGCCTGCGCCAGGATCACGTCGGTCAGGCTGCCGCGGCTGAACGGCAGCTCCCCGCATAGCATCTCGTAGGCAATCACCCCCAGCGCGAACACGTCCGTCCGCGCATCCAGCGCTAACGCTGCGAGCTGTTCGGGCGCCATATAGGCGGGCGTCCCGACAATCGTTCCTGCCACCGTCAGCGCCGCCATCGTTTCCATCGGCTCCTCGACGTCGGCGCGGCTGCCGTCGGACACCAGTTTCGCGACACCGAAGTCGAGCACCTTGGCTTCGATGTCTCCGCCAGGCAGCAGGATGTTTTCCGGTTTCAAATCGCGGTGGAGGACGCCCTCGTGGTGGGCCGCCTCGATCGCCGCGCACACGGCCGTCAGGATCTTCACGGCGCGCGCCGGCTCCAGCCGCCCCTCGCGGTGAAGCACGCGCCGCAGGTCCTCGCCGCGAACGAGTTCCATGACCAGGTAGGCGCCGCCGCCGGCCAGCGTCCCGAAGTCGAAAATCGACACGATCCCCGGATGCTGCAGCCGCGCCACAATCTGCGCCTCGCGCCGGAACCGCCGCCGCGCATCGCCGTCCTCGAGCAGCTCCTGCCGCACCACCTTCAGCGCCACCAGCCGATCCAGCCGCATGTCGCGCGACCGGTACACCGCTCCCATCCCACCACGCCCGAGCAGCTGTTCGATGCGGTACTTGTTATCGACGACGCGGGGGGCCGGGCCGGGTTTGAGCGCCGCGCCATCCGACGGGCACACCGTCGTCCCCGCCTCTTCACAACGACCGCAGCGCGGGCACTCCGTCATCAGCGGCATCGGGGCATCCTGCGTCAGTCGCGTCGTCGCCGCGGGATCGTCCCCGCGCGTGCGGCGCAGCCGCGCGACGTCGAGGCCCAGGCCGACCTGCGCGGCAATGCTCGACAGCAGATCGAGGTCCTCGGTCGAGTAGGCCTCTTCCGAACGTTTCTCGCCGAGCACCAGCATGCCCACCAGCGCGCGCTCCTGGCCAACCACCGGCACCAGCAGCGCCGCCCCCGTTCGTTCCAGCCACGCGATCTCTGCGGGCGGCAGGCGGCGGGCCGGGGAGCGCGGATCGTCCAGAAAGATCTCCAGCGGATCGTCGGACCACCGCAGCATCGTCACCAGTCCGCCGTCGAGCGCGACCGGTTCCACCGAGCCATTCCTGGAGGTGACCGCCACCAGGCGGCCCTCCTCGATGCCGCTCGCCAGCATCGCGGTGACCTGGGGGTGCAGGGCCTGGTCGACCTGCTCGACGACCAGTAAGGCGAGATCCGCGGGATCTGTTTCGAATCGCACTCGCCCCGCCAGCGACACCAGGATCTTGCGCGCGTCGTACTCCTCTCGGAAGAACCGCAGGTCCAGCCATTGCCGCGCGCGGTGCCGGTAGCGGACCATCCCCAGCGTCGCGACGAAGAGCAGCAGGTAGACGACCGAGCCACTCGTGACGATCTGCAGCAGGTTCTTGTGGAGCAGCGCAGAGGCGAGCGCGGCGCCCGGGAGGATGGCGATGACGGCGAGGGCGCGGCTCGCCAGCGCGTACTGCAGGCTGCGGCGGAGCACCAGCGCAGGGCCGAGGACCCGCGCCACGCCGACCGCGTAGGTCAGGCCGAAGGCCGGGAGCAGCACCAGTGCCTGCAGGCACGCGGTGACCGGCCACGGCAGCGGCGGCAGGGCCGTGCCGCTCAGCATCGCGCCGATCGGCACGCCGTCCTTGAGCGCATACGCGAAGACGCCGGGCACGGCCGTGTAGACCGCCATCCGGATCCGGCGGCGCTCGTTGGCGTCGTGGTTGAACCGGAAGCGGTAGACCCCTTCGGCGAGCGCCAGGACGTTCAAGCCGAGCGCGAGGGCAAACGATCCGTAGTAGGCACCGGGGTGCGCCGCGTCCCACAGCGCCAGGTCGCGCGCCGAGTCCACGCCGACCAGGTAGAGCGACGTGGCCGTGGCCAGGATCAGCATCGGCGCCGCCCCGAGGAACGGCACGGCATGCAGCCAGCGGTGACGCGCCAGCAGTGGCGAGGGGGACGGGAAATACAGGATCGCGAGCGCGATGATCGGAAACGCGAGCGGCCCGGCCAGCCAGGTGAAGACGGTGAGCACTTTCCAGGTGCCCAGTGGAAACGCCCGTTCGGCGCCGAGCAGCGGGCCCGCCCCCGCGACGCCGCTCAGGGCCAGCGCCACGACACACAACTGCGCGGTGAGGTCGCTGCTGCGCAGCACCAGCAGGACGATCGCGGCGGCGGTGAACACCACGAGCTGCACGATCATCCCGAGGTGGGCGCGCGCCCAGCCGCGGCCGTCGCTGCGCCACATCGGGCTGTGGCCCGGACCGGCGTGGTAGCTGCCACGCCACTGCTCGA
>JBKJRJ010000040.1:0-23176 GCA_046594705.1 Vicinamibacterales bacterium | reverse complement strand
CAGGCAACCTATTTCCGGAGCGACGTCCCCGGAAAGTAGTGCTCGAGCACATCATCCGGTGAGGCGCCGGCCTTGAGTCGCGCCAGCGCGCCGGATTGGCACAGTCCGACGCCGTGGCCGAAGCCTCTCCCTGAAAACACGAACACGGCCTTGGGCTCGGTCGCTTCAGCGGCGGCGGCGCGCGACGGCTTGACCGTGAACAGCGTGCTGCGCAGGGTGCGCACGCCGAGGGCGCGCGTGACCACGTCGCGGAAGACCTCGCCCCGGACCAAAAAGGTGCGGGTGCCCCGGAGCAGGACCTGTTCGGCCCGTCCCGCCTGGTCGCGGCCGGCGACCTCGATGCGATCGAGCTTCTCGCCAACGGCGGTGCGCGGGTCGGCGTTGAGCGCGGCGCGTAACGTCGCGGCGCCGGCTTCGAACGTCCAGTCGGCGTGCGCGCGCGCGGCGGGCCCCCGGTCGGCGGCTCCCGAGAGATAGGCCGGCGCGATGCCGCCCCAGACGGCGGCGGCGTTGCTGGTGTGGCCGCCGCAATCGGCGTGGAAGACCGCGTTGACGGGTCGATCGACGAACCAGAGCAGCTCCCCGGCAGTTCGCTGCGCCGCGGCGCGGACGACCGCCGCCCAGCGCGAGGTCTTCAGCCGCGACGGATCGTAGAGCTGGCAGTGGGTGGTGGCGCAGACGTCGAAGCCTTCCCTGGCATGCCGGCCGCGATTCGAGACCACGTAGCTGCGCGCGATCACCGCCTGCACCTCGAACATGCGCGCCGCGGTGCGCTCGTCGTTCCCGTCGGGGTGCACCTCCGACAGGGCGGTGATGCCCACGTAGTCTTCGAGCGCCACCGCCCGCACCATCAGTCTCGTTCCCTCGCGCACCTGAACCCGGATGGTTCTCGGCGCGCCGGCTCGGGCCATGCCCGAGGGCGGCACCACCCGGACGGGGCCTGGCGCGCACCCTGCCGCCGCTGCCAGCGGCGCCAGCACACACCACACCCTGAGCCCCTTCAGCACGCCGTAGTTATCGGTCTTTGTGTGACATACACTTAGCCCCCGTGGCCCGCATTCTCGTGATTGATGACGACCCGGGCGTCCGGGACAGCATGGCCCGCATGCTGCGGGGGGCGGGTTTCAACGTCGAAATCGCCGCCACCGGCGAAGAGGGGGTCGCGGCCGCCAAGGGCAACGTCTACGACGTGATCCTGTCCGACATGCGGATGCCCGGCATTTCCGGGCTCGAAGTGCTCCAGCGGCTGCGGGAGCTGCGCGTCGATTCCGCGTTCATCGTGATGACCGGGTTCGGGACCGTCGACACGGCCGTCGAGGCGATGAAGCTCGGCGCGGTGGACTTCGTCCAGAAACCGTTCCTGCGCGACGAGCTGCTGCTCCGCGTCCGCGCGGCGGCGGAAAGGCGCGGTCTGGCCCGCCAGGTGGACCTGCTGCGGAAACAGCTCCGCGCCAGCGGGCCGGCCGACACGCTGGTCGGCGAGAGCGAACCCATGCGGCGCATCAAGGACCTCATCGGCCGCGCCGCCGCCGCGCCCGGGACGGTGCTGGTGACCGGGGAGACCGGCACCGGCAAGGAACTGGTGGCGCGCGCGCTGCACGCCGGCAGCCCCCGCTCCGCCAAACCTTTCGTCGCGCTCAACTGCGCGGCGCTCACCGACTCGCTCCTCGACAACGAGCTGTTCGGCCATGCCAGGGGTGCGTTCACCGGCGCGGCCGGCGCCCGCGCGGGGCTCATCGAACACGCCAACGGCGGCACGCTGTTCCTCGACGAGATCGGGACGATGGCGGCCGGGGTCCAGGCCAAGTTGTTGCGGGCGCTCGAATCCGGCGAGGTCCGCCGCATCGGAGAGAACGACGTCCGCCACGTCGACGTGCGCTTCGTGGCGGCGACCAATGCCGACCTGCAGGGCGCGGTCGAGGCGGGCGCGTTCCGGAGTGATCTGTTCTATCGCCTCAACGTGCACCGCATCCACCTGCCGCCGCTCCGCGAGCGCCCCGGCGACGTTGAGCGGCTGCTCGAGTTCTTCCTCGGTCGGGTCGGACCGCCTGCGGCGGTGACCGGCGTGAGCGACGAGGCGCGCGCCGCGCTCCTCGCGTTTGATTATCCCGGCAACGTCCGGCAGCTCGAACATGTCATCCAGCGCGCCGTCGCGGTGGCGCGCGGCCCCGTCGTCGATGCCGCGGACCTGCCGGAAGAGCTCTTCGCGGGGCGTCCGGTCGATCCGCAAAGTGCCGCGGCGGACGGCACCGTGGCGGCCGCCCGCGAGCGCGCCGAGCGGGAGATGATCATCGCCACCCTCGCGCGGCATCACGGTGAGGTGTCCTCGACCGCCCGCGAGCTGCAGGTGAGCCGCACCACGCTGTGGCGTCTGATGAAGAAACACCAGATCTGAAACGCCGCGCGTTTCAGCCGTGCAACGCGCGCGGTCCGGTCGTCCGGCTCGCCCGCGGCTTTCCCGGCCTTTTCACGCCTTCGCCCGTGTGCGGATACGGCCCCCGTCTTGCTCTGCCGGGCGGTATCCGAGGCTGCCGTGAATCCTTTGAAACTCCTCATCGTCGAAGACGACCTTGATATGGCGGCGCCGCTCGCCGAGATGGCGCGGGCGCGCGGCTATCAGGTCCGCACCGCGTCGACGCTCGGCGAGGCCCACGGCGCGATCGCGGCGGAAACGTTCGATCTGGCGGTGGCCGACCTGACGCTCGGTGACGAGTCGGGCCTCGACGCCATTCGCGCCATCAAGCGGCAGGCGCCCGATACCGAGATCGTGGTGATCTCGGGCACGGCGTCGCTGGCTTCGGCGATCGCGGCGTACGACCTGAATGTCTTCGGGTTCGTCCTCAAGCCTTTCGACGTCGATCAGCTGTTCACCACGCTGGAGCGCGCCATCGAACATCGCGGCGTCGTGCTCGGCAACCGCCGGCTCGCCTGGGAGCAGCGGCTGGTGAACGAGATCGGCGACGAGCTGCGCCTCCTGCTCGCGCCGAAGCAGCTGATCGAGCGCGTGCTGGGCCGGCTGATGCGCGGCCTGGGGGTTGACGCGGGCGCGGCCCGGCTCCTGAATCCCGTGACCTTGCAGTACGACGACCGCCTGGTTCTTGCGCCGGACGCGGTGCGCCAGGTCTGGGGGCCGAACCGTCCCGCCATCCCCCGGCCGAGCGATCTGGCGCTCTCGACCCGGGCGCCGGTGCGGATTGACGATCTCCATGCCGGGCTGCCTCCAGGGGCGGCCCTGCCGCCGGTGCGCTCGGCCCTCAGCGTGCCGATGCTTGCCGGGGAGGATCTCATCGGCGTCCTCAGCGTGGCGAGCCCGCATCCCGGCCGGTTCACCGCCGACGACGAGCGGCTGCTGGCCGTGATCGCGAACCAGGTGGCGGTCGGCGTGCAGAACGCCAGGCTCCACGCCTTCGTCCGCGCCGGGAAGCAGGAATGGGAGGCAACGTTCGACGCGATGGGCGACGCGATCGCGGTCTTCGACCGTCACGGACGGCTGCTGCGCGGCAACGCCGCACTCGCCTCCTACCTCGGCCGGCCGGTGACGTCACTGCCCGGGCTCTCGTGCAGTGACATCGGCCTGTGCGGCGGACCGTTTCCCGACTGCGCGGTCGGCCGCGCCGCGGGCAAGGCGTGCGTGCACGACGAGATTTCGACCCCCGGCGATCGCATCTTCAGCGTCACCACCTGCCCGGTCGTGGACGCCACCGACGGCGCGGCGATCGTGCAGATCGCCAAGAACGTGACGCTCGAAATCCAGAACGCCCGCCGGATGCGGCAGATGAGCGACGAGCTGGCGGCCGCCAACAGCCGGCTGGTGGCGACCGTGGACCGGCTCAAAGCGACGCAGGCGCAGCTGCTGCAGGCCGAGAAGCTGTCGGCGATCGGACAGCTGGTCGCGGGCGTCGCCCACGAATTGAACAACCCGCTCACGAGCGTGATCGGCTACGCGCAGCTGCTGCAGGAAGAAGTGCGGGAGGCGCGGACCGCCGACCCCTCCCGGCCGGCGACGGATCTGTCGCACGATCTCCGGCGCATTGCCGAGGAGGCCGAGCGCGCCGCCAAGATCGTCCGCAACCTGCTGGCCTTCGCGCGGCGGCAGACCGCGGCCCGCGCCGAGCAGGACATCGCCGACGTGATGAGCCGGGTGCTGTCGTTGCGCGCCTACGAGTTCCGCCTGAGCGCGATCGACCTGACCACGGACTTCGAGCCGGGCCTGCCGCCGGTGCTGGGCGATGGCGGCCAGCTGCAGCAGGCGCTGCTCAATCTGCTGCTCAACGCCGAACAGGCGATGCGGGGGCGCCCCGCCCGGCGCATTCGCGTCGGCGCCCGGCACGTCCCCGAGGCCGATGCCGTGGAGCTCTTCATCGCCGACTCCGGCCACGGCATCCCGGACGAGAACCTCCGCCGCATCTTCGATCCATTCTTCACCACGCGGGAGGTCGGCGAGGGCACCGGCCTGGGCCTCAGTATCTGCTACGGGATCGTGCGCGATCACGGCGGCCAGATCTCGGTCGAGAGCCGGGTCGGCCAAGGGACGACGTTCAAAGTGCTGCTGCCGGCGCGCGCCCGCGGCATGGCGGAGCCCGTCAGGGCGCTGGTCGTGCACCGCGACGCGACCGAGCGCGACTACGTCGCCGCCGCGCTCTCGGCCTGGGGGCACACCGTGGTGGCGTCGGAGAGCGCCAGCGAAGCGCGCACGCGGCTCGAGGCCGGCGGCATCGACGTCGCCCTCATCGACGACGCGCTGATCGCGGCGGAACCCGGGGCGTGGCGCGCCACGCTGGACGCGCGGACCGCGCCGGTGATCCTGATGACCGAAACCGCGCTGCCTGACGGCCTGGCGCCGCCTTATGAATTGTCCGCGCTGCGCGTGGCGCTGCGCGGTGTCTCCCGGGAGTACGTATGAACGGCCAGAAGCCGCTGGTGATCGTCATCGACGACGAGCAGGGCATCCTCGACGTCGTCAGCCGCTTCGCCCAGCGGGCCGGCTACGAGACGATCACCTGCTCGAACGGACGGGACGCGATCGTGCAGATGCGGGCGCGGCGGGCGGATCTCGTGCTGGTGGATCTGCGGATGCCCGACGTCGGCGGACTCGACGTGCTCCGCGCGCTGCGCGAGATCGACCCGCGCTGCCAGGCGGTCCTGATGACCGGCTACGCCTCGGTGGAGACGGCGGTCGAGGCGATCAAGCTCGGCGCCACCGACTACTTGAGCAAGCCGCTGGATTTCGTCCGCCTCGAGCAGCTGCTCGCCGGGGTGCGCGACGATCTCCAGCGCCGGCGCACCCTGCTCTCGGTCGAAAGCGACGTCGCGCGCAGCCTGGAGTTCTGCGGAATGATCGGTCGCGGACCGGTCATGCAGGAACTGTTCGGGATGATCCGGCGCCTGGCGCCGCACGTTCGCACGGCGCTGGTCACCGGCGAGACCGGCACGGGCAAGGAGCTGGCCGCGCGCGCGCTGCATCGCCTCGGCCCACGCCGCGATCGTCGCTTTGTCGCCGTCAACTGCTCCGCGGTGGTGGAGACGCTGTTCGAAAGCGAGCTGTTCGGCCACGTGCGGGGCGCGTTCACCGGCGCGACCGAGCACAAGCCCGGGCTGTTCGAGCTGGCTGATAACGGGACGCTGTTTCTCGACGAAATCGGCGAGCTGCCGACCAGCGTCCAGGCGAAGCTCCTGCGCGTGCTGGAGCTTGGCGAGGTCCACCGCGTGGGCTCGCTCGAGCCGCGCCGGGTCAACGTCCATGTCGTGGCGGCGACCAATCGCGACCTGCGCGCGGAGGTTGCGGCCGGGCGGTTCCGCAGCGATCTCTACTATCGCCTGAACATCGTGGAAGTGAAGCTGCCGTCGCTCCGCGATCGCCGCGAAGACATCCCGTACCTGACGGCCGCGTTCGTGCGCGACACCTCCGAGCGCCTGCAGAAGCCGCTGGTCGGCCTGACAGCGGGGGCGGAGCGCCTGCTCGGCGCCGCGGCGTGGGAAGGCAACGTCCGCGAGCTGAAGAACGTCATCGAGCGCGCCTGCATCATGGCGGACGGCGACGTGATTACCGAGCGCGAGCTGGAATGCGGCCTCCCGGCGATGCCCGGTCCCGCGCCCCGCGCGGCGGCCCGGGCCGGTGGCCGCGGCGACCAGCTGGACGGGCCGCCGTCGGACGAACTGCTCGTCACGGTGGAACGCGAGCACATCCAGCGAGCCCTGGTCCGTGCCCACGGCAACAAGAAGGCGGCGGCGCGCATGCTCGGCCTGAGCCGCCGCGCGCTGTATCGCCGCCTCGAACGGCTCGACCTCGGGGACACCATCATGCGGCGGCGCGACCCCGGCCTGGTCGCGGTGAGCGCTTAGCGCGCCACCGGTGAGCGGCTTCGCACACGCGCCGGTACAGGCGCGAGTGGTCCGGCGAATCTCCGGGGTTTCTGGCCTGGATCGCTGGCCGCGCCTTTGCACTGGCATGGAGCATCATGGCAATCCCTTTCGACGCGATGAACGTGAGGCGGCCTGCGCCTTCTCTCATGCCGTCCGTCCTGGTGGTGGACGACGAAACCGCCGTGCGTGAGTTGATGGCCCGGTGGCTCGCGAGCGGCGGCTACGACGTCCGCACGGCCGCCACCGCCGACGAAGCGATCCAGCGGGTGCACGATCGGCCCCCTGCGGTGGCGCTGTGCGACGTCCGCATGCCGGGACACGACGGCCATTGGCTGGCGCACCAGATTCGCCACGAAGCCCCCGAGACCGCGGTCATCATGGCGACCGGCGTTCAGGATGTCGGGTCGGCCGTCACCAGCCTGCGGCAGGGAGTGATTGATTACCTGACCAAGCCCTTTGGCCGCGATCGCCTGACGGCCTCCGTGGTGCGCGGCGTCGAGTGGCACAAGGCAGCGAGCGACTCGCGCCAGTGGCGCGAATCGCTCGAGTCGGAAGTCGAGGCGCGCCGGCAGCGAATCGGCGCCGCGATCGACGCCAGCCCGATCGACTCGGACCTGGCGCTCGACCGGCTGCTCTCGACGCTGACCTCCCCCGACACCGACGCCTACGCGCATGCCTACCGCGTGGCCGCCCTGGCGGCCAGCGTCGGGTGCGCGATGTACCTCGGCGAGGACGACATGCTGTCGCTGGAGCGCGCCGCGCTGTTGCACGACGTGGGCAAGCTCGCGATGCCGGCCGCGCTGCTGCGCAAGCCGGCGCCGCTGACGCCCGACGAGCAGGATCTGATCCGGCAGCATCCGCAGATTGCGTCCGACCTCATCGTTGGCGTACCGTATCTCGCCGCCGCGGCGGAACTCGTGCGCGACGCTCAGGAGCGGATCGACGGCCTCGGCTACCCGAACGGGACGCATGCGTCGGACGTCGCGCTGGGGGCGCGAATCATCGCCGTGGCCGACGCCTTCGACGCCATGACGCGCCCGCGCGTGTTCCGTGATGCCATCCGGCCCGCCGCGGCCGCGCTGGAGCTGCAGCGCTGCGCCGGCACGCAGTTCGACCCGGCCGTGGTGGCGGTGTTCAAGCGGGTGGTCCAGTTCTAGGATTCGTGGCACAATCGCCGTATCCGTGCCCGACTGTGAGCCCGTCATCGGCCTCGAAATTCACGCGCAGCTGCTGACCGACACCAAGATCTTCTGCGGCTGTTCGACCCGCTTCGGCGCGGCGCCCAACACCGCGCTGTGCCCGGTGTGCCTCGGCCTTCCCGGGGCGCTGCCGGTCCTGAACCGCCGCGCCGTGGAGCTCGCCACGCGCGCCGCTCTGGCGCTCGGCTGCGACGTGCATCCCGAGTCAATCTTCGCCCGCAAAAATTACTTCTATCCCGACCTCCCCAAGGGCTACCAGATTTCCCAGTACGACCGTCCGCTGGCGACGCGCGGCTCGATCGCCTTCGGCGCCGACGGCCGCACCGTGACGGTCGGCATCACCCGCGTCCACCTGGAGGAGGACGCCGGCAAGTCGGTGCACGACGGCTTCCCGGACGCCGCGCGCTCCACGCACCTGGACTTCAACCGCAGCGGCATGCCGCTCATCGAAATCGTCACCGAGCCCGACCTCCGCTCCGCGGCCGACGCGGCCGAGGCGTTCAGCCGCGTGCGTGAGGTCCTGGTGGCGCTTGGGGTCAACGACGGCAACATGGAAGAGGGCAGCCTGCGGTGCGACGCGAACGTGTCGGTGCGTCCCGTCGGACAGGCGGCGTTCGGCGTGAAAACCGAGCTCAAGAATCTCAATTCATTCCGCCACGTGCAGCGGGCGATCGAGTTCGAGATCGCCCGCCATGTGCAGGCGCGGCTCGACGGCACCCCGCTGGTGCAGGAAACCCGGCTCTACGACCCGGCGGCCAACCGCACGACGGTCATGCGGACGAAGGAGGAGGCCGACGACTATCGCTACTTCCCCGAGCCGGACCTGCCGCCGCTGGTGCTCGATCGCGCCTGGATCGAGTCGGTCCGCGCCGCGCTTCCGGAGCTGCCCGAGGCCCGCCGGCGGCGGTTCGTCGAACAGTATCGCCTGCCCGACTACGACGCCGGCGTGCTCACGCAGTCGATGGCGCTGGCCGACTACTTCGAGCGGGTCGCCGCGGGCGCCAACAATCCCAAGGCCGCGAGTAACTGGGTGATGGGGACGCTGACCGCCAAGCTGAACGAGACGCGCGGGTCGATCGAGTCGACGCCGCTTCCGCCTGACGCCCTTGCCGAGCTGATCGTCCTCATCGACAACGGTACCCTTACCGGTCCGATCGCGAAAGACGTGTTCGAGAAGATCTACGCGTCAGGCCGCCGCGCCGCCGACATCGTGGCCGCCGAGGGGCTCGCGAAAATCGACGACCCCGCCGCCGTCGACGCCATCGTCGGCGGCGTGCTCGACGGCCTGCCGGGGCCGGTGGCGGAGTACCGCGCCGGCAAGACCAAGACGTTCGGCTTTCTGGTCGGCCAGGTGATGAAAGCGGCGGCGGGGAAGGCCGACCCCGCGCGTGTGCAGGAGAGCATCCGGCGGCTGCTCGGCGGCTCCGCGGGGGGGCCGTCGTGATCGAAGCGCAGCGCGTCTCCAAGATGTACAGCCGCGGCGTCTATGCCATCCGCGAGCTGTCGCTGCGCATCGACAAAGGCGAGTTCGTCTTCCTCACCGGCCCGAGCGGTGCGGGCAAGTCCACGCTGCTGCGGCTGCTGTTGCGCCAGGAAATTCCCACCGAGGGACGCCTCGTGGTCGGCCAGCGCGACCTGTCGAAGTTGTCGATCCGCCAGGTGCAGGCCTATCGGCGCTCGGTCGGTTTCGTCTTTCAGGATTTCAAGCTGCTGCCCAACAAGACCGTGCTCGAGAACGTGGCGTTCGTCCCGCGCGTGCTCGGGATGCCGCCGTCCCAGCAGCAGCGCCGCACCTTCCAGGTGCTCAAGTGGGTCGGCCTGCAGCACCGCATGAACGCCTACCCGATGGAACTGTCGGGAGGCGAACAGCAGCGCATCGCCATCGCCCGCGCCCTCGTCAACGATCCGGTGATCATCCTGGCGGACGAGCCGACCGGCAACCTCGATCCCGATTTATCGCTGGAGATCATGAACCTGTTCCGCGAGATCAACGCGCGCGGCACCACTGTGCTCGTCGCCACGCACGATCGCGAGCTCATCCGGCGCGTCGGCCGCCGCACCCTGTCCCTCGATCACGGCAACGTCGTGGAGGCCAGCTGAATGCGGGCGATTCAGTACTTCTTCAGCGAGGCCGCCGAGAGCCTGTGGCGCAACCGCACGGCCGCGATCCTTTCAATGCTGACCATCGCCGCCGGGCTGTTCGTGCTCGGGTTCTTCCTGATGATCAACGCCAACATCGAGCGCATCGTCGGCCGCTGGAGTGACGCGGCGGAACTGGCCGTGTACCTGAGGGACGATGCGCGGCCGGAGCAACTGGCGACGATTAGCGAGATGCTGAACCGGAGCGGGCTCGCGGCCTCGGTCCACTACGTGTCGAAAGACGAGGCACGCCGGGAGTTCGCCCGGGATTTCCCCGACCTGGCGTCGGCCGCCGCCGGGCTCGAGCGCAGTCCGTTTCCCGCGTCGTTTGCGGTGCGCCTGAATCCGAGCGCGCAGGCGACCAGCGGGGCCGTCGACAACATGGCCTCGACGCTCAATGGGGTCGGCGGAGTGGCGGACGTTCGCTACGACCGGACCTGGCTGGCCCGGCTGAATGGAACCATCCGGGTGATCCGCGGTGTCGGGCTGCTGATCGTGCTGCTGATGGCGTTCGCGAGCGCGCTGACCGTGGCCAACGTGGTGCGGCTGGCGGCGCTGGCGCGCCGGGCCGAAATCGAAATCATGCAGCTGGTGGGCGCCCCGTTCGCCTACATTCGCGGGCCCTTCATCGCCGAGGGGCTCATCCAGGGAGGCATGGGGGCGATGTTCGCCATCGTCCTGCTGCTGGTGACGTTCGCCGGGATCCGCGCGCGGTTCGGCAGCGTTCTGGCCGAGGCGGTTGGGCTGACCGGGATGGCCTTCGTGCCGACCCAGGTGCTCCTGCTGCTGGTGGCGGGCGGCATGGCCCTCGGCTGCCTCGGCGGTTTCGCGGTCGCCCGCGGGGTCAAGTGACGTCCGTTACATCCCGTTGACAGATCCCTCAGGACGCGTCTAGACTCGATCCATCCGTCCCCGAATATGTCCCAGGCGAGGAGTCGCATGGCACGCTTAGACCCGGTCAGGTTCTCGACCGCCCCTGTTCCGATGGCCGACTTTTATCGGGAAGAGTTCCTCAAACACCGCAGGTGTCTCGCGCGCCAGCGGGAGTATTACTCCGAGCGCGCCATCACCGACGCCGACGCCGCGATCGCCGCCGTGCTCAATCGTCTCGAGCTGCTCTGCGCGAAAGACGACGCTGACCAGCTGATGAGCGGCCTCCTTCGCAAGTTCGACCGTTTGACCGGCCTCTCCGGCTGGTCCGACCCCTCCCAACTTCACTGAACACGACCGCGGATTCCGAGGCGCTGGCGGGCCTGCGTGCGCATCTGCGGGCCATTCTCGGCGAGGCCTTGCGCGCCTGTGAGCCCGGTCGCCTGCTGGGGCGCGCGATGGCCGCTCACCCGGTGCCGACGGACGTCACGGTATCCGTCTGCGCCGCCGGCAAGGCCGCGCGGCCGATGGCCGACGCCTTTGCGCGGATCCACGCCGGTCCAGTCCGTGAGGTCCTGGTGTCGGCCGGGAGTCATCCGCTGCCGGACGCGGAGAGTGTGAACGCCGGCGCGCGCGCCCTGGCGCTGGCGGCGCAGGCGCGGGCCCGCGGCGATCGTCTCGTCGTCCTCCTTTCCGGCGGCGCCTCGGCGATGCTGGCGGCGCCTGCGGAGGGCATCCCACTCGACGACAAGATCGCGCTGACGGCGCTCCTGCTCCGCAGCGGCCTGGCGATTGGCGACATCAACGCCATCCGCAAGCACGTATCAGCGATCAAGGGCGGCCGGCTGGCGGCCGCGGCCGGCCGGTCGATCACCTTCGCGCTGTCGGACGTGCACGGTCCGATTGAAGACGACCCGGCCGTCATCGGATCGGGTCCCACGGTCGGGGACCCGTCCACATTCGCCGATGCCGACCGCGCGCTGCGGCGCGCCGGGCTGCTCGATGTCATCCCGGCATCCGTCCGCGTTCACCTGTCGCGCGGTCTGTCTCGCGGGCTGGAGGAGACGGTGAAACCCGACGATGCGCGTCTGGCTTCGGCGGCGTTCGTGCTGGCCGGGTCGCGCCGCGATGCCATGGCGGGCGCGCGTGAGGCCGCGGTCGCGCTCGGCTACGAGGTCGAATGCGTGGGGCCGCCAACCGTCGGAGAGGCGTCCGCCGCCGCGGCGCGGTTCCTGGAGCGCGCGTTGTCCGCGGGGCACGGCGGGCGTGCGCGTTGCATCATCGCCTCGGGCGAAACCACCGTCACACTGCCAGCGTCGGGTGGCGGGCGCGGCGGGCGCAACCAGGAATTCGCGTTGAGCGCGGCTGCGCTCCTGAGCGAGTCGTCCGTCGCGGCACTGGCCAGTGCCGGCACCGACGGCATCGACGGACCGACGTCCGCCGCCGGCGCTTTCGCCGATGCCTCCACCATGGCGCGCGCCCGCGCCCGCGGTCTCGACCCGGCCGCCGCGCTCGCCGCGCATGATTCGCACACGTTCTTCGCGGCGCTCGGCGACCTCATCGTGACCGGACCGACGCACACCAACGTCGGTGACCTGCAGATCTTCCTGATCCGGCGCACCTAGTCCCCTGGAACCGTGATACCTAGCCTAATTCCCGGGCGTGGCATTCCGCCTCGCGGCGTGGCTCCTCGCTCAGATAGTCACGGTATGCTCGCTCGTCGCGCCTTGCGATTCGGGCGCCGCGCCAGGGACTCATGCCACGATCGACGGTGACGGGACACTGGCCAGGAGGTGCGCGCAGCATCTGCCGGGGCCGGCCGGCCTCCCAGTGCTGCCTCCGTTAGACCCGGCGCATAATGCTTCCATGAGGATGCTGAAAGTTTCCGGTATCGGCGTACTGCTGCTGGTCGCGGCGCTCGGGGGCGGCTACTGGTGGGGCGCCTCGGCGGGAGGCAGCGCGGAGCAGGCGCTCGTCGGCGTGCAGCAGGAACTGGATCTCGCGCACGCGCGCGCCCAGATTCTCGACGCACGGGTCAGCCTTTACAACGTCAACTTCGGCGACGCGCAGCGCCAGCTGGACGATGCCAGGGGGCCGCTGACCCGGGCGCGCGATCGGGCGGTGGCTCAGGGCCGCAAGGAGGCGGGAGACGCGTTGACCGCGGCGCTCGGACACGCGCAGGAAGCGCAACGCCTCGCCGGCCGGCTCGACCAGAACGCGAACAGCCGGGCGAACGAGGCGCTGAAGGCTCTCGCGCTTGCAAAGTAGGCTAATAAAAGCCTAGCGAACGATCGTCGCCTTCGCTTCGATCTTCACCTTGCGGTCGGTCGCGGGGTCGGCGGACTGGGAAACCACGAGGGACTTGCCGTCCTCGAGCAGCACGCTGATGCTCTCAGTGATCGTCGGCGTCGTGGCCTGCTCCGTATCGGACTCGGCCGCGGTCGGGCGGTACTCAATGGTCAAGTCCAGCCGGACCTTGCCGTCGCGGTGCAGGCGGGGCGATGCGTCCACGTTGAGCGTCACGGCACGGAACCCCAGTGGCGTGCGCACCTCGCCGCCGGTGCGGATCCGCGAGCTCGCCGTGTCCATCATGGTCATCGTGATAATTTTGCTCACCGGCGTGCCGCTGCCGCGTTGATCGGTGATCGTCAGCTCGACCCGGATGTTCACGGTGGGCTCGGGACGGGGAGGCTGCGCCGCCCGGGTCTGCAGGTCTGCCGTCCTCTGTTCAGCCGTCTTCGATTCCGCGGGCTTGGCCGTCTGCGCCCACGCCGGCGCTCCGGCCAGCAGCATCACCATCATCAGCCTGATCATTCTCGCCATCGTCTACTCCTCGCGCCGCTCGCGCGGCGTCTCTGTTATCGCGTTGACTGCCAGTGCACGAATTTCGATCGGCGCCACGCCGAGCCTCGGGACCGCCGGGATCTCCGGCCCGGACAGCCGCTCGACCCCCAGCGGCGCGGGTCCGTGGAGCGCCGCGATCGCGTCACCGCCGAACGTGGTGTCGGCCGGCGCAACCGCACCATCGACACGCCGTTCGCGCCGTGCCGCCCCAGGACGGGCCTGTGCAACGGCCTTGGGAAAGGTCGCTTCCGGCGCTGGCCCCGCGCCCGGCGCGCCTGGCGGCGCCAGCGGAGGATCGTTCGTCACCCCCACGACCGGTGCCACCGCCGGACGTTCAGCCCTCCACGGCACCAGGACCCCGAGGACGATGACCGCCGCCGCGGCGACCGGGAGAAGCCACGTCTTCCACCCGAAGGTAGACGCTACGGAAGCATCGGCGGCCGCGACGGAAGAACCGGCGGACGCCAGCCAGCTCCCGACCGGGCCTTCAATCCGCCGCATCACCCGTCCGCGGAGGCCGGCCGGCGGCTCGACGTCGAGCAGCTCGCGCACCGCGCGGTCGATCGCCTTGTCGAGATCAGCGGACATCGGAGTACCCCATCGCGGTCATTTTCTGTTTCAGCACCTTGCGCGCTTCTGATACGCGCCACTTCACGGGTCCCGGTCGGAATCTTCAGTAGCGTCCCGATCTCGTCGTAGGTGTGATCCCCCGAACCGGCGAGCAGCAACGCGTCGCGCAACTTCTTCGGCAGCGTCGCAATCAGCGGTCGGAGCCGGCGCTGCAGATCGGACGTGAGCAACTCGTCTTCCTGCGACTGCCCACGCGCCTCGAGCCGGTCCATCGGGTCCCACTCCGCGCCGGGGTCCCCCCCATGCACCGGCGTCACCAGCCGCTGCATCCACTTCGAGACGCTCTTGCGGCGGTCGATCGCTTTCCGCCAGGTGATCGTCAGGAGCCAGGTCCTGAACGACGACTCGCCGCGGAACCCGCTGAGCCTCTGGAACGCCGTCACGAAGGCCTCCTGCGCCACATCCTCGGCCTCGGTGGGATTGCCCAGCGCGGCTGTGGCCGCCCGGAAGACGGCACGCCGATTCCGCTCCACCAGCTCCCCGAACGCCTCCACGTCGCCGGCCTGGGCCCGACGGACCAGGACGAGATCCATGGCCGAGGTGGCGTCGGCGTCGTCGGTGACGGTCACACGGTCTATTGAGGGGGTCACGGGCGTTCCGGTTGGGTAGTGCTTGGCAAGGGGCGTTTGTCTGTGGTCTTCTGAAGCAGATGTTGAACAGCGAGCAGCTGCTGACCGCCATGCGCGACACGATGGAGCACCCGGTCACCGCCCGTGAGATCGTCCAGCGCCTCCAGATCCCGCGCGAGCAGCGCGCCACGGTGAAACGGCTGCTGCAGAAACTGGTGGACGGCGGGCACCTCGTTCAGACGCGCGGCAATCATTTCGGCCTGCCGGATCGCATGAACCTGGTGGTCGGCCGGGTGCAGACGCACCCGCGCGGCTTCGGATTCGTCATCCCCGACAAGCCGCTCGAAGGGGTGTCGGGGGACATCTTCATCGCCGGCGCCAACTTGAACCAGGCGATGCACGGCGACCGGGTGGTGGCGCGGATCGAACAGCGGCGCGAAGATCGCGCCGAAGGGCGCATCGTCCGCGTCCTCGAACGCGGGTCCAAGACCATTGTCGGCCGCTTCGAGGTGGACGACACCGGCACAGGGTATCTCGTGCCGTTCGACCGCCGCGTCATCATGGACGTGATGGTCCCGAACGAAGAGCGGAAGGACGCCGCGCCCGCCGACATGGTGCTGGCCGAAATCACCCGCTGGCCGACGGCCACCCGCAGCGCACAGGGGCGGGTGCTGGAGGTCCTCGGCGACATCGAGGAACCCGGCGTCGACACCGAAATCATCATCCGCAAGTTCGGCATCACCGACCAGCACAGCGACGAGGCAGTCGCCGAAGCCACGCGTCTCGGCGCCGCCGTGAAGGAGAAGGATCTCAAGGCCCGCACGGATTTCCGGAAGGTCCGCACCGTCACCATCGACGGGGAGCACGCGCGCGATTTCGACGATGCCATCACCATCGAGCAGCTCGCCAACGGGAACTATTCGCTGGGTGTCCATATCGCCGACGTCGCTCACTACGTCCCTGAGGGGGGCGCTCTCGACGAAGAGGCCTACGAGCGCGGCACGTCGGTCTACTTTCCGGACCGCGCCGTTCACATGTTCCCGTCCGAGCTGTCGACCGGGCTGTGCAGCCTGAACCCCCACGTCGACCGCCTGGTGCAGTCGTGCGTGATGGAACTCGATCGCCAGGGCACTGTTGTCCGCTACGAGATGCACGATGGGGTGATCCACAGCGACGCCCGCATGACCTACACGGAGGTCAGCGCCATCCTCATGGACGGCGACCCGGCCCTCCTCGCCAAGTATGCCGACTTCGTCCCGATGTTCGAGACCATGCGGGAGCTGTTCGAGATCCTGAACGGGCGCCGCCGCCGGCGCGGCTCCATCGACTTCGACCTCAAGGAGCCCGCCATCATTCTCGACGACGAGGGGATGGTCAAGCAGATCATCGCCGCCGAGCGCCGCGTGGCGAACCGCATCATCGAGGAGTTCATGCTGGTGGCGAACGAGACGGTCGCCCAGCATCTCGACGATCACGACGTGCCGACGCTGTATCGGATCCACGAGAAGCCGGATCCCCTCAAGGTCGCCCAGTTCGAGGAGTTCGTATCCACGCTGGGCTACAGCCTGGCGGCGCCTCCCAACGAGGTTCAGCCGCGGCATTTTCAGAAGCTGGTGGAGCGGATCGCCGGGACGCCCGAAGAGAAACCCATCGCGTTCCTGATGCTGCGGACGATGCAGAAGGCGCGCTACGCCGAGATCAACAGCGGCCACTTCGGGCTGGCCGCAGACAGTTACACCCATTTCACCTCGCCGATCCGCCGCTACCCGGACCTGGTCGTCCACCGCACGCTGCGCGAGTCCCGCCAGGGCATGGCCCAGGACCGCGCCGAGGAGCTGACCGAGGATCTGCCCGAGATGGGGCGGCACACCTCCGAACGCGAGCGCCGCGCCGCCGAGGCGGAGCGCGAGCTGGTGCAGTGGAAGAAGGTCCGCTTCATGGCGGACAAGGTCGGCGACGAATTCGACGGCTACGTCACCGGCGTCACCGCCTTCGGCCTGTTCATCGAGCTGGTCGAGCACTTCGTCGAAGGCATGGTCCACGTCTCGACCATGGTGGACGACTATTACCGCTTCATCGAAGGCCAGCACCTGCTGCGCGGCGAGCACACCGGACAGCTGTTCCGCCTGGGCGACAAGGTGCGCGTGCAGGTCATCAAGGTCGACATGGAACGCCGCCAGATCGACCTCGGCATCGTCGGCATCCTCGATCGCGTGCGAGCCTCCGAGGACAACCGCGGGCCGCGGCGAAGCAAAGCGCAGCCCAAGTCGGAGCGCCACATGAAGGCCGGGAAGCGCAAGCAGCGTCCGGGCAAGCGGGAGCGCAAGCGCCGTTAATGCCCAGTGTCGTCATCGGCACGGCGGGTCACATCGATCACGGGAAGAGCGCACTGGTCACGGCGCTGACCGGGACCGACCCGGACCGCCTGAAGGAAGAGAAGGCGCGTGGGATCACGATCGATCTCGGGTTTGCGCACGCGCTGGTGGGCGGGTTCGATCTGGCGTTCGTGGATGTGCCGGGACACGAGCGGTTCGTCAAGAACATGCTGGCCGGGATCGGCGGCATCGACGCCGTGCTGCTGGTGATCGCGGCCGACGAGTCGGTGATGCCGCAGACGCGGGAGCACTTCGCCATCTGCCGGCTGCTGCAGGTCCGCTCCGGGCTGATCGTCCTGACGAAATCCGATCTGGTCGACGCCGAGACGCTGGAGCTCGCCCGGCTCGACGCGCGCGAGCTGGTCGCCGGGTCCGCGCTGGCGGAGGCGCCGATCGTGGCGGTGTCGTCGAAGACCGGAGCTGGGCTGGACGCGCTGCGCGAGGGCCTGGCGTCGCTCGCGGGCGCGCTGCCGGCGCGCGGCGCGGACGGCAATCCGCGGCTGCCGATCGATCGGGTGTTCTCGATGCGGGGCTTCGGGACCGTGGTCACCGGCACCTTGACCAGCGGCACGCTGCGAGTAGACGAGGAGCTCGTGCTCCTGCCGTCGGGTCGGCGCGTCAAGGTCCGTGGGTTACAGGTGCACGGGTTGTCCCAGCCGGCGGCCGGCGCGGGCCGGCGCGTTGCGGTCAACCTTGGCGGGGTGGACGTGGCGGACGTCCAGCGCGGCGACACACTGACGCAGCCGGGCGCCTTCGACGTGACGCGGCGGTTCGATGCGCTCGTCGAGCTGCTGCCGGACGCCAGGCCGCTACGGCATGGTGCGCGCGTGCGGTTCCATCACGGGACTGCCGAACTGCTGGGACGCGTAGCGCTGGCCTCGGAGCCGGAGGGCGGCGAGCCGGACGGCGGGTCCCCGGACGGCGCGCCCGCGAACGATCGCAGCGGGGGGATCGCGGAACTGCCGCCGGGTCGGCGGGCGTTTGCGCGAATCCGCCTGGAGGCGCCGGCGGTGCTGACCCGCGGGGACCGCTTCATCCTGCGGCAATACTCGCCGGCGGTCACGATTGGCGGCGGACGGGTGCTGGACCCGGCGCCGGCGCGCACCCCGATCAGGACCACCGCCGGCGCGGTGCGATTCGCGCGCCTCAACGCCGGCGCGGCCGAAGCCGTCGCGGCGTTCGTCGAGGAGCGGCGCGGCGCGGGGCTCACGCTGGAGGCGCTGGCGCGCCGTGCCGGAATGACGGTTGTCGAAGTGGGACGGGTGTCGGAGAAGTTGCGCACGGCTGGCGCCCTGGTGGCGGTCGGCCGCGAGTTGTTCAGCGCGCCCGTCGTCACGGCGCTGGAGCAGCGGCTGCTCGCAGTGGTGGCCGAGCATCATCGGGCGAGCCCGCTGTCCGACGGGCTGCCGCGCGAGGAAGCCCGCGAAAAGATCTTCGGTCACGCGTCACCCGAATTGTTCGAGGACGTCCTGCGGCGCCTGGCGGCGTCTGGCACGCTGGCGGGCCGCGACCGCCTGGCGCAGCCGGGGCGGGCCCTGTCGCTGACGCCGGAGGAAGCGCGTGGACAGGACGGACTCGATCGGGTGTTCCGCGCCGCCGGGCTGGCGCCCCCCGATTTGTCCGCCGCGGCGTCGGCGGCCGGCGTGACGGTGGCGGTCGCCGAGCGCGTGTCGAAGCTGCTGCTGCGCCAGAAGACCCTGATCAAGGTCGACACGTTGCTGTTTCACGCCGCCGCGCTGGAACAGCTCAAACAGGAGATCAGGGGACTGAAGAGCGGGAACACCCCGGCGAAGGTCGATGTCGCCGGGTTCAAGGAGCGCTACGGAGTGTCCAGGAAATTCGCGATCCCGCTGCTCGAATGGCTGGACCGCGAGCGGGTCACTCGCCGCATGGGCGACGCGCGGGTGATTCTCTAGACCTTGGTGTCGTTCTGGCCGTCGCGGTTGGCTTCCTTGAAATTACGGATGCCTTTGCCGATTCCCCGCCCGATTTCCGGCAGCCGGTTGGCCCCGAAGATCAGGATGATGATCAGGAGAATGATGATGAGTTCCGGGATTCCGAGACTGCCAAACATGGCGTTACCTTTCGATTACGAGGAACGCGCTGATTCTACCATTCTCCGACGCGCCGGGCGCGGCGCATGGGCCGGGCCTTCCCTGGCGCTGACGGCCCTGGCGCTCCTGGCTCTGGCCGGGCATTCGACGCTGTCGGCCCAGTTCAGCTCGGGCGTGAACCTGGTCGAGGTCTACGCGGCGGTGACCGATGGGCAAGGCAGGCCCGTGACCGGGCTGACGCGGGGCGACTTCACCCTCCTCGAGGAGGGTGAGCCGCAGACGATGTCGGCGTTTGCCGAGGGAGACTTTCCCCTCTCGGTGGCGGTGGCGATCGACCGCAGTTTCAGCATGGGGAGCCGAAACCTGCCCACCGCGATCAGCGGCGCGCGGACGTTCCTGGCCGAGCTGAGGCCCACTGACCAGTCGATGATTGTGGCCATCGGGTCCGAGATCGAGGTCCTGGCCCCGCTGTCGGCCGATCGGGCCGCGCAGGCGCGCGTGCTGTCGGCACTCAAGCCCTGGGGAACGACCGGGCTACACGACGCGATCATCCGGTCGGTTGACGCGATCCAGTTTGCCAAAGGGCGGCGCGCGCTGGTGCTCCTGTCGGATGGCAGCGACCGTTACAGCAAAGCCACGGCGGCGGAGACCCTCGACCACGTCCGCCGCGCCGACCTCATGATCTATCCGGTGGCGATCGGCACCGCGCGGGCTCCGCTCTTTGCCGAGCTCGCAGCCCTCACCGGCGGCCGGTCTTTCCAGCCGCGCAAGCCCGGCGAGCTGACCACCATCATGAGGGCGATCGCGGGGGAGCTCCGCCACCAGTACCTGCTCGGCTACACGCCGGCGCGCCCGATCGTGCGCGGCCAGGAAGAGTGGAGAGGCATCACGGTGCGGGTGAATCGCCCGTCCGTCACCGTGCGGGCGCGCGATGGGTATCTCGCCAAGTGAAGGCAGAAGGCTGAGCGCTAGTCCCCCGGAATCGTGATGCCTGGTGTAAGTCCCGGAGCGCGGCGCCCGGATCGCAAGGCGCGAAGAGCGAGCTTATTGGGCATAAGTGAGCGATGAGCCACGCTGCGAGGCGGGAGGCCCCGCCCGGGAATTAGGCTAGGCATCACGGTTCCAGGGGACTAGCCACGGAGCACCCGGAGCATCAGCCCGAACTCCAGGGTGCCGAGCAGGCGCCGCTTGAGGCCGGCGTACGATTGGCGGCCGGCGATCAGGTCGATCATCACGGCGCGGATGCCGGCGCTGTGTGACAGCGCATCCACCAACAGGCCGGTGAAGCGAGGGCGGAAGAAGCCGGCTTTGAGGCGCGCGGCGCGGCGAAGCTCGTCGTGCAACTCGTCGCGCACGCCCTCCGCGTAGGAGCGGGCGGGCGCGCCGCTCCCGAGCGCGGCCGCCGCGAGGATCCCCGAACGCAGCGCGAAAAAGATGCCTTCGCGCGTAATCGGATCGACCAGCCCGGCGGCGTCCCCCAGCAGCATCCAGCCATCCCCCGACGGCTGTTCGGCGTCCAGGTCGCGCGCGTCCAGCGAGGGGATCGGCCACGCATAGCGCCGACGGGCGTGGCCCGCGGCGGGTGAGTAGCCATCCAGCCAGCGATCAGTAACGCGGTGCATGTCGGCTGCGGATGTCTCGTTCGCCTGCGCGCACGTCCCGACTGCAAGATGTCCGTGTCGTGGGAACGACCACAGATATCCGCGCGGTTCATCGGTGAAGCCAATCACCATCTCGCGGGTCTCGACCCCGTCGACGTAGGAGCCGGCCGCAATCGAGAGCTGCCGCCGCGCGAACGGGCGAAATACGTGTTTCCTCACGACGCCCGCCGGACCGTCGGCGCCCAGCAGCCACGGCGCCGTCATCGATTCCGGTCCCGCGGTGATCTGCCACACGCCGGCCTGCCGGATGATGCCGCCAACGCGCGCGGGAACATGGGTCGCGCCTGCGTGGACCGCCTGTCGCAGCAGGTCCGCGTCGAAGGACGCGCGCGGGTAGACGCGTAGCGCCTCCCGATCCGGCAGCAGCAGCCGCGCGCTGCGGCCGGCGGCCTCGAACGTGACCGCATCGATGGCCTGGCCCGGAGTGGTGGCGGTGAGATCTGGCTGGTCCGTTGCCGCCGTGACGGCCGCGCCGGCCAAGGTCAGCGCGCGCCCCGTGACGCCGCCTCCGCACGGTTTCTCCCTCGGATGACTGCCGTCGACCAACGCCACGCGCGCGCCGCGGCGCGCCAGGTCTCTGGCGGCGATCGCACCGGCTGGGCCGGCGCCGACGATAACGACCTCGAACGCCCGCATGCTGCTACAGCCTACCGCGACCAATCCCGGTGACCAGGCGTCCTAACCACAGGACGTGATGGTGGTGTGGCGCAAGGAGTTCCGAGTCTTCGCCGCCGGCATTTCTAGCACCGTTATTGCAGTTGCGGTTCATGACCGGCTCGGCCACAATGACAACAACAGTCGTCGGCATGCCCGAATCAGAATTTAAGGGCTTCAGCCCCAACGCACGGCTCTTGATCGGCGAAATGCCGGCGTCCCAGCAGTTGAAGACCCGCTGGTGGAAAGGGACGGGCGTGTCGATCGTGGTGCACACGGTCATCCTCGGGGCCCTCATTTACGCCGCCACTCACGTGTCCCAGGTCGTCCAATCCGTGAACCAGGCAACCGAGAAGCTCGACTACATTTTCCTCGACCAGCCCAAGCAGGGTCCCGGTGGTGGCGGCGGCGGCCGACCGAAGGATCCCGAACCTCCGCGCAAGGCGGAGATCGTCGCCTCGAAGCCAGCCGCGATCACGCCCATCCCGAAACCGGCCGACGTGATCACGCCCGAAGTGACGGTCCCGATTTCGACGCCCACGGCCGTGGTCACTCTGCCTGGCTCCCTCGCGCCGGTCGACGCCTCGGGGATCGGCGCCGGCGGCGGCGGTAAGGGCAGCGGCATCGGCACCGGTAGCGGCTCTGGCGTGGGAGAAGGCTCTGGGGGCGGTTTCGGCGGCGGGACCTACGACATCGGCAACGGCGTCTCGTCTCCCGTGCTCATCCGCGAAGTGAAGCCCAATTACACGGGCGACGCGATGCGCGCCAAGCTTCAGGGGATCGTCGAAATGGAAGCGGTGGTGCTGCCGGACGGCAGTGTCGACCCCAACCGGATCAAGATCACGCGCTCGCTCGACTCGACCTTTGGGCTCGACCAGCAGGCGGTGATCGCCGTCAAGCAGTGGCGCTTCCGGCCCGGCCTTTACAAGGGTCAGCCGGTCCCTGTGCGCGTCAACGTCGAGCTGACGTTCACCCTCCGATAACCCCCCGATCCGGCCGCCCGGCCGGTATCCCTTCCCGCCCACGTTAAAGGAAAGGGTCTTCTTCGTACGTGCTAAGATTCGGGCCGCGGGGCGTTTCTGTCCCGGAAAATTCAGAGGGAGGTTTCCGTTGGCCAGCGACACCAAGGACCAGAACGGCATGACTCGGCGAGACTTCACGTCGCGCCTTGGCGTAGCAGCAGCCGGCGTCGCCGTCGGCGCGGACATTTTTGCGACGCGCGTCGGAGCGGCGGCCCAGGCCGGTAACCGCGTGCTCGGCGCCAACGACCGGGTCGTCACCGCCAGCATCGGCATCCGCGGTCAGGGTGACGGTCTCAAGAGGGGCTTCGCGAAACTGAAGAACGTCGAGATCAAGACGCTCTGCGACGTCGACGGGAACCTGTTCGCCTCGCGCGCCAACGACGCCCAGTTGAAGGACGTCGCCACGTTCAAGCCGGGCTTCGTGCAGGATCTACGGCGCGTGCTCGACGACAAGGATATCGACGCGGTGGTGATTGCCACGCCGAACCATTGGCACGCGCTCGCCACCATCTGGGCGCTCCAGGCCGGCAAGCACGTCTACGTCGAGAAGCCGGCCTCGCACACCGTCCTGGAAGGCCGTCTGATGACCAACGCCGCGCGCGCCTACGGCAAGATCGTGCAGGTCGGCACGATGAACCGCAGCCGGCCGGCCGTGCGCCAGGCGATCAAGTTCATTCAGGACGGCGGCATCGGCAAGGTCTCCATGGCCCGCGGCCTGTGCTTCAAGCCGCGGCTGAACATCGGCAAGTATCCGGACGGGCCGATGGAAGCGGGCTCCAAGCCCCACGCCATGACC